>CAZDTC010000038.1:0-11821 GCA_964508125.1 uncultured Candidatus Kuenenia sp. | reverse complement strand
CCGAACCTCCTTCGCGCGATCGCGTGGAACGAGTCGACGTTCGACCCGAACGCGAGGATCCAGCGGCTGATCTCGACCGTGCGGCCCTGGGCGACGGCTTCGTTTTCCGTCAGACCCGCCCAGGCGATTTCCGGGTCGGTGAACACCACGGCGGGAATGGCCCGCGGCGCGAACAGGGCCGGCTCGCCGTGCAGCGACTCCACCGCCACCTTGCCCTGGTGGCTCGCGCGGTGGGCGAGCATCGGCTCACCACACACGTCGCCGATCGCCAGGATCCGCGGATCGGCCGTGCGCTGCCGGTCGTCGACCTCCACGAATCCCTTCGAGCTGACGACCACCTTCGTGTTTTCGAGGCCCAGGCCGTCGGAATTCGGCCGCCGGCCCACGGCCACGAGCACGCGGGAATAGTCGCGGGTGCTCGCGCCCTCGGGGCCCTCGAAGTGCACGCGGATCGATTCGCCCCGATCCTCGAGCTTCGTCACCTTCGTGCGCAGGTGGATCTTCTCGAAGAGTTTCTCGAGCCGCTGCTGGAGCGGCTTGACGAGGTCGCGGTCGGCGCCCGGCAGGAGGGTGTCGGTGAGCTCGACGACCGACACGCGGGATCCGAACTCCGCGTACACCGTGCCCATCTCGAGCCCGATGTAGCCGCCGCCGATCACGAGCAGCGATTCGGGAACGTCGGCCATCTCGAGGGCCTTCGTCGAATCCATCACCCGGGGTGTCGGCAGGTCGAAGGCGGGAATCTTCGCCGGCCGTGATCCGCTGGCGAGAATGCAGTGGTCGAACGTGAGCGTCTGCGCCGCGCCCCCGGGCGCCGCGATCTCGAGCGTCGACGAATTCGTGAACCGGGCGGCCCCGTGGACGATGGTCACGTTGCGCCGCTTTGCGAGCTGGGCGAGGCCGCCGGTGAGCGTGGAGATCACCTTCTCCTTGCGGCCGCGGAGCGCGTCGATATCGATGCTCGGGCGGGTGAAGTGGATGCCCCACGCCTCCATCTCGCGGGCTTCCGCGAGCACCCGCCCGACATGCAGGAGCGCCTTCGAGGGGATGCAGCCGCGCAGGAGGCACGTGCCGCCGAGCCGCTCGTCGCGCTCGACGAGCGTGACCTGCATCCCGAGATCGGCGGCCAGGAAGGCTGCCGCGTATCCGCCCGGACCGCCTCCGAGCACCACGAGGGGAGCGTGCGTTGCCATGGATGAACACCTGCCTTGGGGTGAGTTGCGACAAACCGTGGCCGGCGTGCCGATGCCGACCGGACTCGCTCGAAACCGCCGCGATGTTGTAGGTTCGAGGACATCTTCCGACAAGAAACGGTCGACATTTCCCGGTCGCGTCGCGCGTTTCGCCGGTGCCGCATGGCATGGTCACCTTCCGCGTGGGCCTCGCGCCTGTTCACGCTCGACGTGCGCAGCCTCGCCTGCTTCCGCATCGCCCTGGGCGCGGTCGTGCTCGCCGACGCGGTCCTGCGCACCCGCGATGTGTCGCTCATGCTCGCACCCGACGGGATGTTTCCGCTCGCCGCGCTCCGCGAGTTTTTCGGCGATCGCTGGACTTGGTCGCTCGCCTTCCTCGTCGATGCGACCTGGTGGGGCGCGGCCATGCTCGTGCTCCAGGGGCTCGCGGGCGCCGCGCTGGCTGCGGGCTTCGGCACCCGCGTGGCCACCGTCGCCGCATGGGTGGCCGTCGTCAGCATCGTGCGCCGCACCGCCCCCGCCACCAACGCGGGCGACGAATGGCTCTGCTGCCTGCTCTTCTGGGGAATGTTTCTGCCGCTCGGCGCGGCCTGGTCGGTCGACGCCCGGCGCCGTGGTCGGGCGGCGCCGTTCCCCACGATCAGCTCTCTCGCGACCGCGGCCCTCGTCCTGCAGATCGCCGCCGTCTATCTCAGCGCCGGCACCGCAAAGTGGAATCAGGCCTGGCTGTCGGGCTCCGCGGTCGCGACCGCGCTCTCCCTCCACGACCACGGCAGCGCGTGGGGCGAGGCGCTCGCCGGGCACACGACGCTCTGCCGCCTGCTCACCTGGGGCGTGCTGGCCCTCGAACTGGCCGGGCCGTGTGCGCTCGTTGTGACCAGCCGCCCCGCCGTCAGGCTGTCGCTGGCGGCGATCTTCATGACTTTCCACGCCGCGACCGCCGTGTTCATGTCGATCGGCTTGTTCGCATACGTGGGGCTCACCGCCTGGCTGGCGATCCTGCCGACGCAAGCGTGGGCGTGGTGCACGGGGCAATTCTCCGACGCTGCGCCGCTCGACGCCACTGGCACGCGACCCGCGCCGCGGCGCTCCTGGGAATCCTCTGCCGTCGCCGCCGCGCTCGGGGTCGCTGCCGCGAGCTTCGTCCACGACAACACAGCCTGGCGGGCGCGACCACTGCCCGCTCCCCTTCGCGCCGCGGTGCGGCTCACCTGCCTCAGCCAGGACTGGGGCATGTTTGGCGACGTGCCGGCGCAGCGGCAGTGGGTGTACGGCCGCGGCACGACGGCCGACGGCAGGATCGTCGACGTGCTGCGGAATGGCAGGCGGCTCGAGGAGACGCTCCCTGCGGGCGGCTACACGTCGCTGGCGCACCATCGGTGGCACAAACTGCTCTGGGAACTGCCGCTGCCGGAGCGACGCGTTTTCTCCGCGAGCGTGGCTGCGGCGCTCGCCGCCGACTGGAACCGGCGGCACACACCGGCGGAGCGCTTGATCGGGCTCGAAATCCGTGCCGTGCGCACGGGCTTCGCCCGCGGCACGAGCCCTGCACCGATCACCCGCCACGAGCTCCTTCTCGCATCCTGGCCGCCGCGAAACGCGGCGGGCCGCGGGAATCTCGACCGCCGGCTCGATGGGCTGCCGGCTCCGTGATTGTCCGCGGCGTCATGGAATGGCAGACTCTGGAGGGAGCGATCTCGCTCCACGCGAGAGTGGCGAAACTGGCAGACGCGCTGGATTTAGGTTCCAGTGCCGCAAGGCGTGCGGGTTCGACTCCCGCCTCTCGCACCAGACCTCACGGGCACGTGCGCCGGTCAGCGCGGCCGCCGCTGCGGCTCGGCATCCAGGTGCGCCGCCTGCTTGACCACCGCGTTGACGGCGGAGGGCCGCACGATTCGCGTCGCCTGCTGCCGCAGTGCTTCCGTTCGCAACCGCTCCTGCTGTACGGCCACCTGCCCGAGCAGCGCCAGCCGCTCCTGGGTGCGACGCCGCAGGTTCGCCTCGTCGAACAGATTCGCCTCGTCGGATTTGTCTTTCGCGGGCGCCTCGTCGGCCGGTTTGGCGTCGGCGGGCATCTCTTCGGCGCCTGGCGGAGGCAGGGTCGAGGGCTGCTTGTCGAGCTGGGATTGATCCGCGGGCGCGGGCTCGGTGGAATCACCCGGCGCGGACTCGAAGCCTGGCACGGGCGACTCTTCGTCGGCCTTCGGCACCTCCGACTTTGGAGGCATCACCGGCGCGGCCGGTTGCTCGCGGGATACCTGCTCGACTCCATGGCCGGGCCAGGTGCGCCACTGCGTGTCGTAGAAGCCGAAGGTTGCCGGCCGGACGGGGCAATGGGCCGGGCAGCCTGGCACCTCGCATCCCCCGTGGCGGCACGCACCATGCCCGCAGCGCCCATGGGTGCAGCGTCCACCGTTGCATCGGCCACCGTGTGCGTGACGGGGGCCCGTGCAGGCGCCGGGTTCGCCGACGGCGGCCGGAGCCTCGGTCAGCGCCGGATCGATGGTGGCGGGAATGGCGGAGATCACTTCATTGGCGGCGCCTTGAGCGCCGCACACGAAGAGCACCAGGCCGACGACCCGGGCGCAGGCTCCGATCAGGCACGGTTGTTCGCGAAGAGAACTGGAGGGATTGTTTAGCGTCATGGCAGTGCGACCGTAGGCGTCAAAGTCGGCGGAATCGGAATGTCCGGTGCGAAAGGTATCGACCGCGCAGGCGGGCAATCTTCGGCTGATTTTGCGGCCATCTGGCCCGGTTCGCAGTCCTCCAGCCTCGCCACCCTTCCGGCCTTCCCCAACTCTCCGGGAGATGCCCAGCGTTCAGGGATTCCGCGGGAGGCGCGGGCCCGAGGGCCTTCGGGTAGGATGTTTGAACGCAGTCGTTTCCCAGGGAAGCATCCATGAAGAAAGTCAATCTCCGCCTTGTCCTGTTCCTCGTGACCGTTGTCGTCGGCGGGGTCTTAGGTGTCTATTTCCTGCACAAGTTCCAGGTGACCCGGAACGCCGGAAGCCTGGCCAAACTCGCGCGGGCGAAACTCGACGAAGGGAAGAGCGAAGAGGCGCTCAAGCTGTTCAACCGCTATGTCGCCTATCGGCCGGACGACAAGGCCGCCTACGCCGAATACGCGGGGCTCGTGCTCGATCGCGCCGAGTCGCCCGGCGCCACGCGCAACGACGTGGCCCGCGCGTACAACGTCCTGGAAACGGCGGTCAGGCGCAACCCCGACGACGACGCGCTGCGGCAACGGCTCGCCACGTTCCAGATGCGGATCGGCCGCTTCGGCGACGCACGCGAGCATCTGCAGATCCTGCAAGCAAAAGTGCCCGAGGGGACGGCGGCGGCCGCCCCGGCCACCACGGATGACGGCGAGACAGCCGAAGGCGACGCGGCCAAACCGCTCGATCGCACGCAAATCAACCTGCTGCTCGCCAGATCGTGGGCGGGGACGGGCGACTTTGAAGAGGCGGCGTCGCTGGCCAGCGACCTGATCGGCTTCGACATGGGGAGCAAAACCTTCAACCCTGAGCGACAGGCCGCGGCCGGCAGCACCGACGCATTCCTCCTGCTGGCAGCCATCCTCCAGGAGAAGTTGGACGACCCGGGCACCGCCGATCGGGTGTTGGCTGAACTGGTGAAATCCAACGCCGAGGATTTCCAGGCATGGCTCGCGCTCGCCCGCTGGCATCGGCAACGCGGCAACCTGGCGGCAGCCAAGCAGGACATGGCGGAGGCCATCCGCCTCGCGCCCGAGAACATCGATACGATCCTGGCCTCGTTCGAGGTGGCGCTCGCCGAAAAAGACCTTGCTGCAGCCGCAAAGATGGTCGACACGGGCATGAAACTCGCCGCGGACGACGAGCGGGTCATCCGGGCGGCTGCGGTCCTCGCCCTGCAGCGACAACAGCCCGCGGACGCCATCGAGGTGCTTGACAAAGGCCTCTCGGCCCTTCCTGGCAGGCCTGCGCTGTTGCTGATGCTTGCCGACGCCCTGCTGCAGACAAACGAGATCGAGCGGGTCGAACAGACGATCGGCAGGCTCAAGGAGGTGTTGGGGGCGACGAGCCCCGCGGTGGGCTTGCTCGAGGGCCGCGTGCTGATCGCGCAGCAGCGTTGGCTGCAGGCGAAGGAGAAACTCGACCGCGTGCGGCCGCTCGTGGCCGGAGCCACCGAACTCACCCGCCAGGTCGATCTGTACCTGGGCCAGTGCCACGAGCAGCTCGGTGAGTTCGACGAGCAGCTCGAGGCGAATCGTCGCGTGCTCGGCGACGACCCATCGTCCCTGGCGGCCCGCGTCGGCGTCGCTTCGGCGCTGGTCGCAGCCGGGAAGCAGGACGAGGCGCTGCAGGAGTTCGAGCTGGTGGCCACGGCGATCCCGCGCGATCGGCTACCCGCCATTCCCCAGATATGGAATCCGCTGCTCCAGTTGCGGGTTGCCGCGCAGGTCAAGCGCCCCGCCGCCGACCGCGACTGGTCCACGATCGACGCCCTCCTCGACATGCTCCAGGAATCGGCCGACATCTCCGACGCCCAGATCGCACTGCTGCGAGCCGACGTGCTCGTGCGCAAGGGGGAATCGGCGGCGGCGGTCGAGCTGCTCGAAACGGCCGTGAAGGCAAATCCCCAGGAGCCGCAGTTGCTGGTCGCACTGGCCACGCTGGCACTGCGTGACAACGATGCAGAGCGGGCCCGAGCCGTGATCGCCCGCGCACCCAAGGATCTCGCGGCCGACGCCGGCCTGCTCCTGATCGAGGCCCAACTCGCCTCCCAATTGCCTCCCGAGGAAGCGACCAAGCAGTTCGACGCGGTCGAGAAGAGGGCTGCACCTCTGCCGCCCGACCGGCTGGCCCGCGTGCTCTCGGCGCTCGCCTCCATCCGCATCGCGATGGGACAGGCCGACGAAGCAGAGCGGCTCTGGACCGCGGCGCTCGAGAAGACGCCGGGAGACCCGCGGCTGCGCTGGACGCTCTACGAATTGGCTCGCGAGCGCGGTGATCTCGACGCGATGCGGCGCATCTCCGACGACATCGCCAAGGCACTCGGCGCGACAAGCCCGCAGGCCCGCGTGGCCAAGGCGGGCGCACTCGTCCACGGCGTGCGCGAGGCGCAAAAGAAGAAAGTCTCGCAGGATCAAGCCGCCTTCGAGCTGACGCCGGAAGATCGCAGCTCGCTCGACGAAGCCCGAAACCTGCTGATCGAGGCGGAAAACGACCGGCCGGGCTGGGCGCAGATCCAGATCATGTTCGCAGACATCGCAGGGCTCCGCGGCGACATTCCCGCCGCGATCGACTATCTCCAGCGGGCCAGCCGCCTGGGCCCCGCAAACGTGGGGATCATCCGGCAGCTCGTCGGGCTGTTGTACGCGTCGAACCGGTTTGACGAGGCGCAGCAGGCGATCGCCCGGCTGGGGCCGGAAGGCCTCGGCGGATTCGAGCGGATCACCGCCGAGATGGAACTTCGGTCGGGCAAGATCGACGAAGCGGTATCGCTGGCCGAGCGGAGCGTTTCGTCCGACTCGAAGAACGCCGGCGAGCTCCTCTGGCTCGGTCAGTTGCTCAGCCGATCCGGCAAGACCGACCAGGCGGAGGAAGTCCTCCAGCGGGCCGTCGAGCAGGCGCCCGATCTCGCGGAAGCCTGGATGGCCCTCTTCAACCACCAATTCGCAGCCGGCAAGCGCCGGCTCGCGGAGAATACGCTCGACAAGGCGGCCGCGTCCCTGGCGGCGCCGAACCGACAAATCGTACTGGCCCAGGGCTACGAGATGCTCGGGCGGCTCGACGAGGCGGAGGAGAGCTATCGGGCCGCGATCGCCGCAGTTCCCGAAGACCAGGCGGCGGCCCGCGGGCTGGCATCGTTCCTGATCCGCCGCGGTCGCCTCAACCCCGCCAAGGACGTCTTGCGCGACATGGTCGCCGTGGAGGACGATTCGCCGGCCACGAAGACGGCCAAAATCTGGGCCCGCCGGGCGCTGGCCCAACTCACCGCCGAATCGGGAGGCTACAAGGCGATGGAGGAGGCGCTCGTGATCCTCGACGGCAACAAGGAATCCGACGGCAAACTGGGCCCCGACGACATCGCTCTGCAGGTGACGCTGCTCGCGGGGCGGCCCGAGCCGGCCAGCTGGCGGCGGGCCATCGCGCTCTTGGAGACGCTCGGGCGGTCGCAGCCCCTGTCGTCGAACCAGCGGCTGCAACTCGCCCAGCTGCGCGAGCGGGCCGGCCGCTGGGCCGAGTGCCGTGACGAAATGATGTCGCTCGTCGCCGCCCCGGACGCGCAGCCGTCGCTCGTGGGCCTCCTCATCGAACGCCTGGTCGAACACGGTGAACTCTCGTCCGCCAAGTCGTTGCTCGGCAAGCTGCGGACGACGAATCCCGACGCCCCGGCCACCCTCGCCCTCGAGGCAAAGCTCGCGATCGCCGAGAAGGACCGCCCCACCGCCGTTGCAGCCGCCAAGAAGCTCATGCCGGCGGGCGATTTGCCGCTCGAACAGATCGGGCAATTGCTCGCGGTTGCAAAACTGATGGAGGAACTCGGCTTTCCCAAGGCGGCCGACAAGGTGCTCAACGACTACGCCGAGCGGCTTCCGGAAGGCGCGCTTTTGCGGGCGGAATTTCTCGGGCGCCAGCACCGCGTGGACGAGGCACTGGACCTCCTGGAAACGGCCTGGGGCCGCGTGTCCCTGGCCCGCATTCTGCAGTCTGCCCTGGCCGTGATCCGCAGCCAGGGCGCCCCGCCCGACGCGGCGGTGGAGACGAGGCTTCAGCAGTGGTTCGCGCGTGCGCGGCGCGAAGACCCCGAGGCGATCGTGATCGAACTCTTGCAGGCCGAGTTTCTCGAGCTTCAAGGACGCACCGCCGAAATCGACGATGTGTACCGCTCGATCCTCGAGCGCAAGGGTCTGGACGGCCTGCAGATGGCCATCGTCGCGAACAATCTGGCATTCCACCTCGCCCGCCCGGAAACAGCCGACGAGGCCAAACAGCTCATCGACAAGGCGATCGCCGAATTGGGACCGCATCCCGATCTTCTCGACACGCGTGGCGTCGTCCTGCTCGCCGCCGGCGACGCGAAGGCAGCACTCGCCTCGCTCGAGGAGGCGGCTCTCGACCCCACTCCCTTGAGACTGCTCCACCTGGCCGCCGCGCAGGTGGCGACAACGGACCTCACCGCCGCCCGACAGACCATCGAACGCGCCCGCAAACTCGGCCTCCAGCCCGACCAACTCTCGGCCGCCGACAAGGCCCGCTACGACGCCGTCGAAGCGGCGCTGCCCGCGAGCCCCGGCGCGTGACGGTTGCCGGATCTCGGGTCGTCAACGCGCCCGAGCCGGCGGGGTCGAATTTAGCCTTGCAGCATCCGGGAGCGGGCGAGGGCGTCTTCGGCTTCCGCGATGCGGCCGCCTCGCATGCACGCGACGCTGAGCGCCGTGTAGCTGAAAGGATCCTTGGGTTCGAGTTCGCAGACCCGCCGGGCATGGCGGATCGCCTCGTCGTGCCGCTCGAGCCGCGTGCACCAGGCGGCCAGGGCCGAGTGGGCCAGGGCGAAGTCGGGATGGTCGGCGGTCACGGCCTCGAGTGCCGTGACCGCTTCGGCCAACTGGCCCTGATTCTTGAGTTGCTCGGCCGCCTCGTACCGTTCCTCACGACTTGCCATGGTGTGCGTTCGTCTCCTGGGGGAAAAACCACTGAAAGTGTATCGGGCGGCCGCTGCGTGGCGAGGAACACCGGCCCGGGGGCGAACTCGAGGTGGGGAGCCTGGCAGCCCGGGAAATCTGTGCACGCGGCGAAAAATTGCCATTGAATCCGCGGCCCGAGCGAGCCGATAACCCCCGGGTTCGGCAAGGCGGTCGTCCGCTGTTGCCGGTTTCGCCTTGTTGCGCCGGGCTGGCCTTGAGCATCCACCCACTTGCCGCCGTAAGTCCTGAAGCCCTCCTCGGCGTGGGCGTGACCGTCGGCGCGTTCGCCACGGTGGAAAGCGGCGTGGTGCTCGGCGATTTTTGCACGGTAGCCCCGGGTGCCGTCGTGAAGAGCGGAGTGCGGGCGGGCTGCCACAACGAGTTCGGGGAACACTGCGTCGTCGGCGGCGCGCCCCAGCATGCGGCCCGGCCGCAGCAAGTCGGCGAGCTCGTGATTGGCGACCACAACGTGTTCCGCGAATACGTCACCGTGCACCGCGCCCTGAAGGCCGGCACGGCGACGACGATCGGCGATCACAACTACGTGATGGCGACGGCGCATGTGGGGCACGATTGCGTGGTGGGCAACAACTGCATCTTCGCCAATGGCGCGCTGCTCGGCGGCCATGTCACGGTCGAGGATCGCGCCTTCGTGTCGGGGGCCGTCGCCGTGCACCAGTTCTGCCGCATCGGCCGGCTGGCCATGGTGGGTGGGCACGCCCGCGTCGTGCAGGACATTCCGCCCTACATGCTCGTCGACGGCCAGAGCGGGTGTATCGTCGGTCTGAACATCGTGGGGCTGAAGCGAAGCGGGCACTCCACCGAGGAGATCGCCGAACTCAAGGCGGCCTATCGCACGATCTATCGCCGCGGCCTGCCCTGGAAGCAGGTGCTCGAAGCCCTCGAGGCCGAGTTCAAGGCAGGGCCGAGCAGGCACCTGTGCATGTTTCTCAACGCCGGCACCAGGGGATTCGCGCAAGAGCGGCGTGCCCCTCCTGCCACCACTCTCCGCCTCCGGGTCGCCGAAGACGACATGGCCGCGGAACCGGCGGTTCGCTCACGGGCCAGTTGATTCCGGCCCGGCGCCATCCGGACTTCCCTGGTCGGCGTCGCCCTGCCCCTCCATGCCGTAACGCTGCAACTTCCGGCGGAGCACGGAGCGGTCGATGCCCAGCAGTTTGGCCGCCAACGACTTGTTCTGCATGGTTGCGGCCAGCGTGCGTTCGAGATGCACTCGCTCCACGTCGGCCAGGGTCGGCCAGGCCTCGCCTGACTCCGGGGTGCCGCTCGGCGCGGAAATGCCCGGTGGCTGACGCACGCCAGGCCCGAACTGTTCCGCAGCCGGCTCGACGCGAAACACGCCCGGGACCGCGGTCGTGGTCACAATCCCCTGGGCTGCGGCCTGCGCCAGTTGCGACATACCCGATCCCTGAGAGGGCTCGGTCGAGGCAGGGGTGGAATCGACGGCAAGAACGCCGCCAGCCCCCATGAAGCCGCTCAGCGCCTCCGGATCGATCTCGTCACCGGAAGAGAACATGACCGCCCGCTCGAGCACGTTCTCGAGTTCGCGCACATTGCCGGGCCAAGAGTAGCCCTGGAGGATCTCGATCGCGGACGGCGACAGCGTGCACATCGGCATTCCATGCCTGGCGGCGAGCTCCGCGAGGTACCGGGAGGCAAGCACGGGGACGTCTTCCGGGCGTTCCTTGAGCGGCAGCGTGCGGATCGTCACCACGTTCAAGCGATAGTACAGATCCTCGCGAAACCGCCCCTCCTTCACCTCGCGCCCCAGATCCCGATTCGTCGCCGCGACCACGCGCACGTCGACCGGAATTTCGTCGTGGCTGCCCACGGGCACGACCGTCCGCTGCTGGAGCACGCGCAGCAACTTCGCCTGGAGCTCGAGCTCCATCTCCCCGAGTTCATCGAGGAAGATCGTGCCTCCTTCGGCCGCCCGGAAACAGCCGAGCGTCGACGACGTGGCTCCCGTGAACGATCCCTTCACGTGCCCGAACATGTGACTCGCGAACAGCGTACCGGTGGTGACCGCGCAATCGACGGGAATGAACGGCTTCGCGGCCCGCTTGCCGCAGGAATGGATGGCGCGGGCGATGAGTTCCTTGCCCGTGCCGCTCGGACCAAGAATCAGGACACTCGACTGATGGGCTGCGACAAGCTCGATTGCCCGGCGGACCTGATCGGCCCAGGCGGAAACGCCGGCGATCCGCTCGAGCGAAATCGATTGGGATCGTTGCTTGGCGACGGATGCCATCGTGGCAAGGCCTGATGTGGGCGTAATGCGACAAAAAGGAGTGGTTTGCGGCGGGCTTCCGCAAGGAATGGACCGAGTCCCGGGCCGTCGAGCCCGCCGCTGTCAGGAAAGCAATATTACCCCGCCGTTCATGGCATCGCCAGAAACCGGGCGAATTCGCCCGATTCTGACGGTCGTGCCCGTTGGTAACGGTTGAAACCATCGTGGAAAGAAATTTGCCCGGGAATTCGCCCGGCTCGGAAAGATGGGCAAAGATTGCGGTGGTGGACCGCGCCCCCGTCCTGCACGGCCCCTCCCAACGGCCCCCCGGAACGACGACGATGGCCCCGCCCCTCTCCGCCGACCGCTCCCCAGCTCCTTCGCGCGTCCACGACGACGATCTGCCCCGCCGGGTGAGCCACCGATCTCGCTGGCCCTGGCTGCTCGGGGCGGCGCTGCTCGCGGGCCTCGGTTGGCTCGCCCTCGACCGTTTCCTGGTCGATCGGCGTCCGATCGTCGTCGGGCTGCTGCACTCGCAGACCGGCCCGATGGCCGTCAGCGAGAAGTCGATGATCGACGCCGAGGTTCTCGCCCTCGAGGAGATCAACGCCGCAGGAGGCATTCTCGGCCGATCGGTCCGCTGGGTGATCGCCGACGGCGCCTCGGATCCCGCGACCTTTGCCCGCCAGGCCGAAAGGCTGATCC
>CAZDTC010000037.1:9114-11877 GCA_964508125.1 uncultured Candidatus Kuenenia sp. | reverse complement strand
TTTCTGACAAATGCCTCGACGGACAGGTCGTTGTTGCCCATATGAAAACCACCCGTTGTCGTGCCCGACCCGTGGCAGTTGACCCGCATTTTGTTGGTCGTCGTCGGGTCGCAGATCCACTGCATCAAACCCTCAAGGTTGGGATAGAAAGTGGGTTCCTGCAAATGCTCGATCGCCACCATGCATCCGATATATCGCATTTGCCTCAACTGATTGCTGATTTCACCGTTGACGAGTTTGAGCATGCTGATCTCGGCCTGCGTGATCTCGACATCGGTGAAGCTGCGACAGTTGCCGATATTTTTGCTGAAGAAGGCCTCCGGGTCGTACGAGAACCCCTCGCTTTTCACGTTTGATCGATACTTCGCCTGTTGTTCCATGTCGTCGCGGAAGTCATAGCAGTATTCCGTTCCGCCGTGAGAAAAAAACTTCCGATGGCATTTGAGGACCTCGTTGTAGTTCCCCGTGGCCCGTGCTGCGTCCAGTTTCCTCGTCTTGACGGCAGCGATGTCTTTTTTGGTGCACAGGTGAAGGTCGAGATAGCGGGTGTAGTTCATTGATTTGATTCCTTACGACGCCGTCTTCCATGCGCGCCCGCTGCTCCGCGAGGGGCGCAAGTGTAGAACGGGCTAACACGCTCCATCAAGCATTTCTCCGCGCATGTGCGTCCCCGCCGATGAGCGGCTCGTGAGCCGCGTGTGTCGGGGTGTGACGCCCGCAGCCCAACCGGCCGCGTCCTCGGGCCTCAAACGAATGCCGCCGGCTCGCGCCGCCGTCACCCCTGGCCGGTTTTGAAGAAGCCGACGACGTCGGCGTCGGCCTGCTCCCACGCCCGAAAAGCTTTTCCGAGGATGCCGTGCATGTCGCTCGACGGCTTGAGCACCCGGACTTTGTCGAGCTCCGCCGATTGGATGTCGCGCCGCGCCGCGTCCTGCCGGGCGGTGTCGAGGGCCGGCGGCCCGCCGAGCAGCGCCCGCATGATCGAGGGCACGCTGACGATGTCGCCATTGAGCTTCGATCTCCCGATGTCGGCTGCGACCCGGTTGGTGAGGTAGGCGTAGGTCGCCATCGACTCCGGCGACGTGTTGCGCAGGCTGCTGAAGATGTATCGGGAGAGCGTCTTCTTGTAATCCTCCGCGACGCGCCGCAGCGTGGCCTCGAGCCGATCCAGGGCCGGCCTGACATCGGGAGGAGACGGGGCCACGATCTCGCCCACCATGATCTGAACGGGGATCGGGGGGGGCGGATCGGCCGGAAACACCGGGCGCGGGTTGACCACCGTCGGCTTGAGAGTCACCCCGGCGCGGATCTGCTCCATCAGCGAGACCGGCCGCGGGGTGACGACGGTCGGCTTGAGGGCGACCCCGGCCCGGATCTGCTCCATCAACGCAGCGTGCGTCACCAGCTGGCCGACCTGCATGAACGCACCATAGTCATCGTCATCGTCGAGCTCGGGATCGACGGTCAGCCCCGACTCCTCGAGATAGCCCGAGGCCCGCTCCTTCGCCCCTGCGATCACGGCCCGCATCTTTTTCAGGCAGGTGGTCGTGCCTGGATCGGCGTAGAGCGCCAGCGACACGTTCATGAGGTAGGCCTCCGGCGCCTTCGCGACGATGAAGGTGCCGATGAAGGCGTTCTCGAAGACCTCCTGCAGGGCGGCTCCGTTGTGGAAGTGCTCCTGGATGAGCCTGTTGCCCTCGACCATGTCGCGGACTTCCAGGGCCACTTCGGCGCACTTTCGCATCAGGTCCACGACGGCCGTCACGGCGCTCACGATCGAATCCAGGGCGCCGGGAACCGTGGCCGCCGCCCCCGCCACGGCGCCGGCGAACCGCGCCCCCGACGTCGCGGTGCGTGCCGCACTCGACGCCACGTCACGGGCCATGAGCTTCAAGAGCCCCTCGACGGCCTTCGTCGCATCCCGCGCCCGGAAGTACTCCCGCTCGATCTGCCGCTCGAGCCGCGCCCGCTCCCGCACGATCGAAATCAGATGGTCGCATTCCTTGGCGAAGTCGATCCCGCCGCTGAGCAGGCTCCAGCCGGGAATCGCCCCCTGGATCGCGGCCATCGTCGACTGTCCGATCATCTCGGCGAACACCTGCATCATGGCCGCCTGCACGTCGACGGACGCACCGGTCGCTTCACAGAGTTTCTGCAGCTTTTCCGTGAACGACACCGCCTTGTCGGCTGCGTCCGCCGCCTTGCCCGCGAGCCGTTTGGCCTTGCCGGCGACCGCATTGGCCCCGCGCGAAACCGAGGCCATTCCCTTCCCGACCGCGGCGCCAAGCCGCTCGGCCCGGGAGGGAGCGCCGCGAGGATTCGATTGTCCACCTCCGGTCGCCATGTCGTGGTTTTTCTCCTGACGAATTCCCGCAGGCCGCTCCGCGCCGATCAGCCGAGCGCTTCCCCGATGGCCTCGGCCACGCCCTGCGACTGCTCGCAGATCTCCTTGAGGTTGTCCTTGGCGACTTCGGCTTTCAGACGGATTGTCCGCTGCCCGAAGACCTGCACGAACGCGCGCAGGATCGCCATCTTGAGCACTTTCTGCTCCGCCTCCGCGTTGCCCGGGACGAGAAATTGCCCGTGGCTGAGGAAATTCTCGATCGCCTCGTAGTCCCACGACTCCGAGTGCAGTTGTTCGATGACTTTCCCCGTGAATCCTCTGCGGAACTCCTCGAAGGCGAGTCGGGCGGCGTTGCGCTTTGCCTCGTCCCAGGGGTCGGCGACGGCCGCGTTGAACTTCACCTTGAAATCGACATAGGC
>CAZDTC010000037.1:0-9014 GCA_964508125.1 uncultured Candidatus Kuenenia sp. | reverse complement strand
CGCCATGCCGCATCGCAACCGTTTCCGATCGTGAGCTGGCCGCTCCTGGAGTCGACGCAGATGCCGTCAAGCGATTGGCCAGCCGTCACTCGACGCGGGCCACGACCCAGGCCGCGATTACGGCTTTCCCTAGCGTCCCGTCCACCAGGACGGGCCGGCGGACACCGTCCCCCATTGCGCGGCCTTTCCCTGGACGAAACGCTTGATGTCACCCCAGGTCCCCGCGTGCGTGCTCATCCGCTGGGTGACCACCTGGAGCCCCGCCTCACTGTGGAATTTCTCGGCCACGAACGCCAAGAGTGCGTTGATCCGCTGCACGTGGTGCGTGTAGTCCTCGTCGGCGGCGTTCGTTGAATTCTCACCAAACTCTCTCATCACCTCCATGAGCGAGTGATACATCGCGGCGCCGTCGTCCGAGCCGCTTTTTTTGTAGCGTTCCTCGGCCTTGGCCTCGATTTGTGCGAGGCGTTGCCGTTTGGCGTTGGCGTCGAGTTTTCTCACGATGCCGAAACGGCCGGAGTTGTTGTTGATCAGCCAGGTGCCGGCGTTTTGGTACACGAGTTCGCCGCCGATCAGCCCCAGGCCGGTCGACTCAATGGCACCCGAACGCTCGGGATGGTCTGGATCGGCGGCGGCGAAGTTGCAGACGAGCGTCGGATGGCCCGTCCTCCCGGAGTTCTGCATATCCGCCGCGATCCGTCTCCAGGTTCGGTCACCTTCACGAAACCCGAAAGCCTCGGGGTGCTCCCAGGGTTTTTCGAGGCCGACGACCAGATGCAGATCGGGCGAGGTGAGCACCCAGTCATACCGCACCGACTGCACGGCCCCGAATGAGTAGGTCGGGGATCCGATCGGATTCGCCGTGAGGTCGGTCCAGGCCGGGTTCAGTCGCGCCGGGGCGATGACCTCGCCCCGCTGCGGCTTGTAGCGATCGGTCGGCTGGTTGAGCCCCGGCTTCTCGACGTGTGCAGCGAACTCCTGCTTCTCGATATACGAAGGCGGCTTGGGCG
The DNA here is from genome assembly GCA_964508125.1 of uncultured Candidatus Kuenenia sp. GTDB lineage: Bacteria > Planctomycetota > Planctomycetia > Pirellulales > UBA1268 > RGVT01. Next base: position 8,004 of record CAZDTC010000037.1, on the reverse strand, counting down.
CCGTGAGGGCGACCGCGTTGGTCGGCGTGACTCTCAGGAACGAGAACATGGGACGCCTTCCGCAGAGCATCAAACCGTGCCAATGATAGCCCGGTCGCCCGCACTTTCACAACCATTGTCCGGCTGATGGGCGGCTCGGGAGGCGGCTGCGGGGCCGGCCCGACGCGGGAAAGAACTGCGGCTCCTGCAGATCGGATCTGGTCAGCGGCCGGGAACCGCGTCGCGGACCACACTCGGCACGCGGGCGACGATCCGCAGCGGGCCGCCGCTGCCGCCGGCGATCTTCATCGGCAGGGCCGCCACGAATGCACCCGTCGCCGGCAGCCGGTCGAGCGCGGCCACGTTTTCGAACACCGGCACGTTCGCGCTGCAGAGCGCGACGTGGGCTCCGAACAAGCTCGAGGGGCCGTGGTCGATGCTCGCGGTGTCGATGCCGATCGCCTTGATGCGCCGGTGCTCCACGAGCCACTTCGCCGCCAGCGGCGACACGCCCGGAAACCGGAGCTCCGCCACGGCGGGCGGACCAGTCGCGGATGTGCCGAGGTAGGCCGTGCGGTCGGCCCATTTTGCGCCCCAGCCGGTGCGCACGAGCACGATCACGTCCACGAGCTGCCGGCCGTGGGCCTGCTCCCAGGCCACGAGGTCGTCGGGCGTCACCTCATATGCCGAATCGGCGGCACATTGCTTCGAAACGTCGATCACCACGGCGTCGCCCACGAGGCGTTCGACCGGGATCGCGTCGCTCGTCTGGCCGGCGGCCGAGAAGTGCCGCGGGGCGTCGAGGTGCGTGCCGCCGTGCTCGGCGGTCGTGAACCGGTTGGCGGCGTAGTAGTAGCCCTTCGCCGTGGGCCCGTTTGCACCGGCGTCGAACTGAAAGCCCTTTTCGGTCGGCCAGTAGATCGTGGCCGCGTCGAAGGCGTGCGTGAGGTCGATCCACGTGCCGGGCTCGGCGGCGGCGGCGGAACCAGCGAGCAGGAGGAGCACGAGCGATAGAACTCCGGCCCGTGGCGACAGAGCTTTCCCCCGTGGCGACAGAGCTCCAGCTCTGTCGATTCGACAGGCCTGGAGGCCCGTCGCTACGTGTCGCGTCCGCATCACGACGCGTCACCATCGACGTCGGTCTTCGCGTCGGTCTTTGCATCGCCCTTGCCCGCCTTGTCGTCGACGCGCACGAGCACCATCTGCTCCACCTTGCCGTTGCCCCCCTTGCCGTCGTCGCGATGCACGAGGATCGTGGCCTGCTGCTCGAGGAGGTTCGTGAGGCCGGCCTCGTAGATTGGCGTCTTCTTGTCGCCGATCGTCCAGGCGGCCTTCTGCGTTTTCTTGTCGACCTTGCCGGTGATGTTTTGCGTGGAGTCGGAGACGGCGTCGTAATACGTGCCGCGGAGCAGGCCCGCCTTGTCGATCGCGAGGCTCAAGAACGTGCTCGGATTCGTCTCCTCCGACCGCGCGAGGGCAAACACGCCGAGCGGCCGCCACTGGTCGTCGGCCGCGATCGTGGCGTCGGCCCCGCCCTGGGCTGCGAGGGTCGAGGCCTGCTGCGCGTATTCGGCGGCGGAGCCCACGCGCTCTCCCTGCACGTAGACGCCATCGTCCTGGTAGCACACGTTCGTGCCGTAGTTGTAGGCCACGGGCGCGCCGTAGCCGCCCCAGCCGGCGAGTTCGCTCCAGGCCACGCCGGTGAGCAGGCCCGCGCCCATGCCCCAGCCGAAGCCGCCCCACCACGCGCCCGGCCACCATGCGCCGAAGTGGGCGCCATACCAGCCGCGGCCGCCATACCACCCGCCGTTGTAGAAGTTGTTGCGCACGATGTTGCCGCGGTTCACGAGGTTGTTCATCGAATAGGGCCGCACGGCGCCGCGGGCGAGGCCGTCGCGGGCGATGCCATCGCGGCCCACGCCGTCGTTTGCAATCCGCTGAAAGTCGGCCTTCGAGAGCGTGTGCTCGCCGGCGAAGTGGCCCCCGTCGAGGCCGCCCTCGCCCACGCGGCCGCCGTCGAAATCGCGCATCCCGCCGCCCATGTCGCGTCCGCCCTCAAACGATCTCCCGCCGCCGAAGTCGCCGCCGCCGTAGCCGCCCATGTGGCCACCGCCCCCCATGTGACCGCCGCCGCCATGCCCGCCGCCGCCGCCATGGGCGTGGGCGACGGTGGCGCCGTGATTCAGCAGGAGCGCGAGGAGGAAGCAACCCGCAATCGCAAGCGAGACGCTTGCGCCACGTGGGGCGACCGTCCCGGTCGCCATCGCCTCACCGACATCGAAGATCATGGCATGTTCTCCGTTCATTTCGATCACCGAAGTTTCTTGAAGTGCAGCGGGGCTTTGTCGGGCAGCGGCTGGCCGTCGATCGACCGCTCGATCGATTGGAGCGTGAAGCGGCCGTCGCCGCCGGGCACGAGCACCTGCGTCCAGGCCGTGCGGCCGGAGCCGGTGCCCGCGGCGGGCGTGCCGGTGAACGAGCGGTTGAAGCTGGTGCCATCGGCCGAAAACACACCCTCGGCCCGGGCGCCGGTCGAGTCGAAGAGCCACGACCGCACCGCCCCCGTCGCCCGGTCGGCATGGATCACGTCGAGCGCCTCGATCACGGCCCCCTGCTTCGGCCGCGTGATCGTGCGGCCGACGAGCGCCTCGCCTCCAGCCGCCTTTTCATACCGCAGCTCCACCGTCGTGCCCTCCTTCGCGTCGGTGGCCTGCCACGTGCCCACGAGCCAGCCGAGTTCGTCGAGGGCCGCGGCATGGTTTGGGGCCACGATCGACTCCGCCAGCCGCCAGGCGCCGTCTTCCAGCACCCGCAGGCTCACGAACGGCGACGCCACGGGCTTCTCCCCGGGCCGCTTCGTAAACGCGAGCGAGCCGCGCACGCGGGCCAGCGGGCCGGCCACCTGCTCCACGCTTGTCACGGTGACCGCGAGCTTTGCCTGCGGATGCCGTTCGAGCCAGCCGCGGATCGAGGCCACAATCGCATCGCGGCCCACGATGCGCGCGTCGCCCTCGACGAGTTCGGCCTGCGTCGCCCACTGCGCGGCCAGGGCCGCGTAGTCGCGCTTGTTGTAGGCCTCGGCGTAGGCTGCCGATGCCTTCCGCACGTCAGCCTCCACGCCGTCGGCCGCCGCCAGCCCGGCCGCGCCGAGCAGGATGATCATCGCCAATCCCGGTCTCATGCTCACCTCTTGGTCGTGTCGCCGCCACGCCGGCAGTGTCGCGGGCAGCGTGGCCGACAGCATACGGCACCGCTCCCGCGCATGCAGCAATCGGGTCGTAGCGGGCGTGCCGACGAGCATCACCCGTCGTGGGGGGCGCCGTGCCGCGGCCGGTGGTCGGCGCGAAGGGGATATGCCGACGATCGCGGCCGCGTTGTCGTCGCAGAAAAAATCCCGGTCCGCTGACGATTCCGAAGGTAGGCCGGCAGTCACCCCCACGTCACTGCCATGAATCCCCAAGGAACGTTCCTGCTGCTGCCAGTCGCAATCGCCGCCCTGCTGATCCCGCTCCCCGAGCCGGCCCACGCCGCCAAGGGCACGGGCTTCGATCCGCGCGTGATCACGTTTGGAGCGGAGCGCGAGCAGATCAAGAGCACGCCGATCGAGCAGCGGCCCTATCGCCCGTTGCACGTCTACGGCAACTCGGTCCGTCGGCGCGTCCACCGCAGCCGCTGACGGCGCCCCCGTGGGGCGACCGTCCCGGTCGCCGAATGGATGCCCAACTCCAGGCAAGCGAGACGCTTGCCCCACGTGGGGCGACCGTCCCGGTCGCCAATGGAGCGCCGTTGGCAAGCGAGACGCTTGCCCCACTACGTCACCCGTTCCACGCGGCTCAGGCCGTGCACGCGGTATTCAGCGCCGCCCGGCTCCTCGAAGCATTGATAGCGGCTGCGGAGCCGCGGCCCCAGCCGAAACACGCGGCCCGTGTCCACGCGAAACAAGGCTCCCGGAGGAAGTTCCTCCACCCGCCGCCGCCCGGGCTCGGCCCGGTCATACTTCGCGAGCGCGAGCACGAGCCCGCGGTCGCTGCAGCTTGCCGCCGCGGGATTGCGCATGAACGCGGCCAGTGCTCGCGCGATGTCGGGCGGCAGCAACGCGTCGTCGACGAACGGCTCCAAAATCGCGCCGAATTCCTCCTTCCACTCGCGGCCGTGCGGCGGATAGCGGCGCACGCGGTGTCGGAGCCGCTCCCACGTGGCCACGTGGGCGATCTCGTGGAGGAGCGTCGTGAGAAACGCGTAGGGATTGAGGTCGTCGTTGACGGTGATCCGGTGGTGCGTGCGGCCGCGGCCGGGCGGACGATGGTCGCCGAGTTTCGTGCGCCGCGGGCGGGCGAGCGTCACGACCACGCGTTGCCCTGCGAGCAAGTCGTGCAAGCGGTGCGCCGTGCCCTCCGGCACCTTGCATGTCCACCCATCCATGGGTCTGGCTCGCATCTGATGTCACCCTAGCTGCGTTTGCGAAACAGCATGAACTCGTTGCCCTCCGGATCGACGCACATCGCCAGATGCGGCGGCTCGCCGTTCTCGGGCTCGGGCTCGCGCGTGAGCGTGCCGCCCGCAGCTACCACGTCGCGGGCTGCGGCCACCACGTCGGGCACCTGGAAGGAGATCCCTGTCCACGTGCGCTTCCCCTCGCCGCCGGAATGGATGCCGATCACGCTTCCGAGGATTTCCACCTCGGCGATCACGCTGTTGTGCTTGAGCACGCGGCCGCCGCAGAGGTCGCGATAGAACCTCACGGCCCGCTCCATGTCGGCGGCCCAGATCACGTATTTCACGCGTTCGACGAGCATGGGGCGAAGTATACGGCCACGTGGGGCGACCGTCCCGGTCGCCAAAAAACGCCCCGGCCCTGCCGCCCTCAGCGGATCGCGACCGTGGGAATCTCGGCGGCATCGACCTCGTGCGTGCGAAACCACGCCTCGATCGCGGCCACTTGCCGCCGCGTGGGCGGGGGCGGCGTCTCGTCGCGGAGCCCGCGGCCCACGGCCCGCCAGCGCGGCCCGAAGTGATACACGGCGTAGTACATCGTCTTCGCCTTCACCGCGCCCACGCGGCCGCAGCGGCAGGCCTCGTAAAACATCCGGTGCACCTGCCGCCAGGGCCGCGTGCGCTCCACGCAGGCCACGTCGTGCACGACCGACGCGTTGCGAAACCGCCCTTCGAACGGCCCGCCGATGAGCGACCAGAAGGGCCGCGGGATGCTCGCCCCGTTGACCACCGAACCGGCCGGGGCGAGCCAACGCACGCGGGACGGATCGACGTAGGCGAAGGGCTCCACGAGCGTCATGTCGCGGCCGTCGTCGTGCCAGCGGGCCACCACCCGGCCGTCGAAGCGTCCCCAGGGCTGCATGCGTGCACTTCCTCGATCGTGGGGCGACCGTCCCGGTCGCCAAATGGATTCCCAACTCCCGGCAAGCGAGACGCTTGCCCCACGGCCCGTCACCCTTCCCGCTCCTTCAAATACGCCACGAGCGGCCAGACCGCCCGACGCGCAGATGAATTCCTAGGCCGCCATCTCCGCCTGCGAAAGATAATGGATCCATTCGATATCGGCCCCCGGCCCCGATTTCCCTTGTCGCCGGTGTCGATGCGCTCCAAAATCCGGCGATCCGGCCAGACACGACGATGATCGAACAGCACTACCAACACGCGATCGATCAACTCACGCCCCGCGAGAAGATCGCGCGGGGGCTGGCGATGTTCGACTGGGCGAGGGGGTGGATTTCGCGGCAGATCATCGCCGAGCAAGGAGCCATGCCGGACGAACGGCTGCGCTGGGCGGTGGCGTTGCGGCTCTACGGCGAGCAACCCGCCATCAGAAAGCTCATCGAGCGTCGCATCGCAGGCCTGTCGTAGATGCATCCCGCCGAAACGTTTCGTGACACGCTCGCCAAGCTCGTCCCAATCCTCGAACAGTTGGGCGTTCGATTTCACCTGACCGGCGGCGTGGCGACCATCGCCTACGGCGAGCCGCGCATGACGCAGGACATCGACGTCGTGGTCGATCCCCGGCCGCTCTCGACGCATCTGGAACGGTTCCTTTCGGCGGTCGAAAAAGCGGGATTCCTCTTCGACGCCGACACGACGAGGCGGGCGATTGCCGAGGGAGGGTTGTTTCAGATGCTCGACCTCGCGGAGTCGCTCAAGGTCGATCTCTATCCGCGTGAAATGATTCCCGGCGAACTCGATCGCTCCGTGTGGGAGGAGGTTTTCGCGGGGTTTCGCCTCCCGATCGCCTGCCGGGCAGATGCGGCGCTGTCGAAGCTGGTCTGGGTGTCGAAAGGCAGCCATAAGAGCCGCGGCGACCTGCGGCAGATCGTGCGCAAGGCCGGGCGAGACGAACGTGAGACCGTCGAGCGGTGGGCGACGCAACACGGTCTCTCGCCGCTCTTGGCCGAGGTGCTCGCCGAGACGGATTCGATCGATCGATAGTTGAAATCGGCTCCCGCAGCGGGATGCTCGCCCCGTTGACCACCGAACCGGCCGGGGCGAGCCAGCGCACGCGGGACGGATCGACGTAGGCGAAGGGCTCCACGAGCGTCATGTCGCGGCCGTCGTCGTGCCAGCGGGCCACCACCCGGCCGTCGAAGCGTCCCCAGGGCTGCATGCGTGCACTTCCTCGATCGTGGGGCGACCGTCCCGGTCGCCAAATGGATTCCCAACTCCCGGCAAGCGAGACGCTTGCCCCACGGCCCGTCACCCTGCCTGCCCCTTCAAATACGCCACCAGCGGCCTGCCTTCGGGCGGCACGCACGAGTCGTCGCACACCACATGCACCGGTGCCGCGTCGCCCTCAATCAAAATCTCATACTGAAACCGGTCGCGGCCCTCGGAAAATCGCTCGCACGACTCCGTCCAGCCCGCGGCGGCCACGAACGCCTCCACGCGCGTGCGCTCCGCCGGTTCGAGCGCACATGTATCCACGCGGCAGCGCCTGATCAGCCCCGCGAACCCGCCCGACTGTGTGAACGAGATCAGCATGTTTCAATGAGCCATCAAACCGCCCGAATCATAACGTACTAGGCCCGGAGGGCCGGGTTCGTGCCAGCCGACGGAGGTCGGCCAAGGGCAGGTCGGCACGATGCTGAGCCGTCGCGTGATCACAGCCCGACTTTCTTCCAGGCCGCCCGCACTGTCTTCCGCGCCGGCGTGCCAAACCTGTCACCGGCGATCTGGGTCGTGATCCTGGCCAGATCGGCGAACTGGCTGGTGCGCGACAGTTGCAGCATCGCCTCATACCACACCCGCCCCGCCTCCTCCCACGCCAGGCCCCCGAAGGCCTGGGCTACGAGCACGAACGCCCGGTTCGGGATCCCCGAATTGATGTGCACACCGCCGGAGTCGGCCGGACCGGTGTAGATCTTCTTCATGTGGCCGGGCTGCGGATCGCTGCCGAGCACGGGGTCGTCGGTGAAGGCGGTGCCGGGATGCTCCATGTCGCGGATGCCCCGCCGCGTCGCCGCCGGCACGAGCACGTCGGCCCCGATCAGCCAGCTCGCCGAGTCGGCGGACGCCCCCGCCCGCCACTGCCGCACGAGCACGCCAAACACGTCGGAGAAGTGCTCGTTGATGGCCCCCGACTGCCCGCGATACACGAGGTTGCTCGTGAACGACTGCACGCCGTGCGTGAGCTCGTGGGCCACCACGTCGAGCGACCGCGTGAACCGCGCAAACACCTTCCCGTCGCCGTCGCCGTAGGCCATCTGGGCGCCGTCCCAGAAGGCGTTGCTCATCGGCTGCCAGCCGCTGCCGTCGGCCTCCCCGACGTGCACGCTCGAAATCAGCGACATGCCCGCGTCGTCGAGCGAGTTGCGGCCGAAGAGCGCGTGGAAGAAGTCGAACGTGTCGCCCGAGTGATCGTAGGCCTCGTTCACGGCGGCGTCGGTCGTTTTGTCGTCCCCCTCGCTGCGCACGAGCTTCCCCGGAAGTTCGTCGCGACCGCGGGCGTCGTACACGAGCCGGTGCCGCCGCCCGGCCGGCGAGGGCACCGCGAGCATCGTGGGCATCTGGGATGCGAAC
>CAZDTC010000036.1:0-11963 GCA_964508125.1 uncultured Candidatus Kuenenia sp. | reverse complement strand
GACGCTCGCACTCAAAATCCGTTGCCCGCAAGGGCGTGTGGGTTCAAGTCCCTCCTCCGGCATTGCGAAAAACGGGAGGTTTCATACGATCGCCCCGGCCGCCGGTCAGCCTCGAGTCGGACCAGGGTGAGTTCGGCCATGAGCATGCACCGCACGGGAGTCGTCGTTCCCCACACGCATTGGGATCGTGCGTGGTATCTGCCGTTTCAGGCCTATCGGCTGCGTCTGGTCGAGATGGTGTCCGAGCTGCTCGACCTGCTCGAATCGGGAGCCCTGCCAAACTTCGTCCTCGACGGCCAGACGGTCATCCTCGAGGATCACTTCGCGATCCGGCCGCTCGACAGGCCGCGAATCCGTGCCCTCGTCGAGTCGGGGCGACTCAGGCTGGGGCCGTGGTACACGATGCCGGATTGCTTCCTGGCTCGGCCCGAATCGCTGATCCGCAACCTGCAGCGCGGCGTGAGCATGGCCGTCGATCAGGGAGGGGCCTCGCGGGTCGGCTACGTGCCCGACTCGTTCGGGCATTTCGCTCAATTGCCGCAGATCCTCGCCGGCTTCGGCATCGATTCATTCCTGTTCATGCGCGGCATGCCCACGGCGCTCCGGGATCTTCACGGCGCCATCTTCATGTGGCGGGCGCCCGAGGGCTCGGAGGTGCTGGCGACGTATCTGCGCGAGGGGTATTTCCCGCTCGGTGCGCTGGGTCAGGAGAGTTTTCACGGGCGGTATGACGGCCTCGCCGCCAGCGAGGAACGGGCTCGGGAACGGTTGGGCCAGACACTCGCCCGGATCCTGCCCTTCCAGAAGCACGCAGTCGTGGTCCTACCCGCCGGCGGGGACCATCTTCCCGCCCGCGGCGATCTCGCAGCGCTCGTTGCTCATCTCAACGCCGCGCAGTCCGACATCCGGCTTCGATTCGGCGCCTTCGAAGACTACATCGCCGAGCTCCGTGCGGCCGCGGAGCCGGGGCAGTTGCCCGTCTACAGTGGCGACCTCCTGGGGCAGGCCGACCATCCGCTGCTGCGGAACGTGCTCTCCTCGCGGATCGACCTGAAAATCCTCAATCACCGCGGGCAGTCGCTCGTGACCCGAGTGGTCGAGCCGCTGGCCGCGTGGTCGGGCGTCAACGGCCTGCCCGGCGTCGACCCGGCGTTGCTCCAAGCCGCCTGGGATGCCCTGCTCAAGAATCATGCCCACGACGACATCTGCGGGTGCAGCGTCGACGATGTCCATCTCGACGACGTGCAGCGATTCCACGAAGTGCTCGCGCTCGCGCAGGAGATGCTCAACCGGCTGATCGAGCGCCTCGTGCAGCACCGGCTGCCGGCCGTCAGCGGCTCCCGATCGGCGCGCGTCTTCGCCTTCAACCCACACCCCTGGCCTGTCGCGGTCTCGTCCACGGTTCGCATCGTCCTGCCCGACGAAGGAGGCGAGTTCTCCGAGCCTTCCGAGGCTCGCCGGCTGCGGGCCGTGGATGCAGCCGGCGCGGAGATCACCGTGCGGATCCTGTCGACCACGTGCAAGGCGATCCGCAGCCGGTACCTGGAGACCACGTGGGGCCGGGCCTATGACGTGCAGGCGACCTTCCGCCTCCCTCCTCTCGGCTTCGGAGTGTTTACATTTTCGGAAACGGCCGAGCCGCTCGAGTTGGCCGCGAACGAGCGGCCGGAGCCGGTTCCGGAGTCGCTCGTCAGGGCGATTCGGTTCGAGCTCGACGCCGACCTCGGCGACGGCTATTCCCACGGACCCTGTCCGGAGCTTCCGGTGCAGCGGGCGCGGCTCGTCTCGGCGGGCCCCGACAGCCAGACGCAGGACGTTTTTCACCTCGCGTACGAGATCTGCGGCCCCGGGTCGATCCAGCGCGACGAACTCGCCCGCAGGCCGTTGACCGACTGCCTCGGCCCGCAGGCGACGATGCAGATCGCCGTGCGGGCGCAGCGGCGATGGGTCGATTCCGACCTTGCCGGCGGCCGCCCATTCGTCTGGGAGCTGCGGATCTCCTACACCAACGTGTTTTCCGACAGCCGCCTGCGCGTGGTGGTCGATCCGCACGAGCTCACCGGCGCGGCCGTGACGGGTGGTTGCCGCCGCGTGATCGTGGATGGCCAGGCGCAGTGGTGGTCGCTGCCCGCGGAGGCGGCGGTGCACGAGCTCTGGGATGGGCCGCTCGCCACCCCGGTCTATCCGGGCGAGAAGCCCTATCCGACGCACCACACGAACGACGGCATCGTCTGGGCAGGGGCGGCATGTCACCCGTTCGCCGGCGGGGCCGGGCTCCATGAGTTCGAACTGGTGGCGTCGGCGGGGTCGCCCTCGCCTGCGGCGGCGTTCACGCTCCATCGTGCGGTCGGAGCGCTGTCGGTGCGCGGCGGTCGGATCCGTTCCTGTCAGGCAGGGCCGCAGCGTGACACTCCCGATGCGCAGCTGCAGCGCAGGCTCGACCACGTCCTGGCGATCGGCTGCGCGGGTCAACGCGTCGACGCCATGCGGCTCCTGAAAGAAACCCTGCATCCCTGTTGGATCCAGGAGTGCCCGGTCGTGCCGGTCGGTCCGACGACCGGCCCGGTGGCGTTCGCGGCTTCCCTGCTCGATGTCGGCGACGCGCCGCTCGAGGTGATGTGTTTGAAACCTGCGGCCGGCCAGGGTCTGCTGGTGCGTGTGTTGAATCCTACGGAAGAGAGTGTCGTGGCGGCTGTGCGGCTGCCCGGCCTGGCGGACCGGGAGCATCGGGCGGTCCGCATGCAGCTCGACGAGACGACGATGATCTCCTCGACCGACCTCGGCCGCCGCAAGCAATTGGACATGCGTTTCAGGCCCTTCGAAATCCAAACGTGGAAGATCGAGCCATGCTGAGGATCACTGGCACCTTTCTCGACGAGATCACCCACGACATTCCGCCACAGAACTGGGGGCGTCGCGAGTGGGCCGCGGACTTCGACGCCATGAAGGCGATCGGAATCGACACGGTGATCCTGATCCGCGCCGGCTACCGCGAACGGCTCACCTTCGATTCGACGGTGATCAACGGGCACCGCGCCTGCCTGCCGGCCTACCAAGACCTCGTCGATCTGTTTCTCACCGAAGCCGAGCGCTGCGGCATGCAGTTCTTCTTCGGCACCTACGACTCGGGGGAGCACTGGATCAACGGCGACTACCGCAAGGAAAGCGAACTCAACCGAGACTTCTGTAGCGAGGTGATGGATCGCTACGGGCACCGCCCCGCGTTCGCCGGCTGGTACATCAGCCACGAGATCAATACATTCAATGCCGGGATGATGCGGGTCTACGACGAGCTCGCCGGGCATCTGCGGGCCCTCAAGGACGTGCCCATCCTCATGTCGCCCTACGTGAAGGGCGTCAAGCAGTTCGGCGCGGGGGCGATTTCGCTCGATCAGCATGTCAAGGAATGGGAAACGGTGTTCCGTGATCTGGAGGGCAAGGTCGACATCGTGGCGTTTCAGGACGGCCAGATGTCGTTTTTGGAACTCCCCGAGTACCTTCGGGTGAACCGCGAGCTGGCCGAAAAGCACGGCCTGCGGTGCTGGAGCAATTTGGAGAGCTTCGACCGTGACATGCCGATCAAATTCCCGCCGACCGACATCCGCAAGTTGCTCTACAAGGCGGAACAGGCCTCGGCCGCCGGCGTCGAGAAGCTCATCACCTTCGAGTTCTCCCACTTCATGAGCCCGAACTCGACGTTCCCGGCCGCCCGCCAGCTCTACAAGCGCTACCAGGAGTGGTGGCGCGATGAGGTGCTCTGACATGACGCTCCATGCCGGCGGTGCGGGGTCTTCCGCAGGGCAGTTGGCGGTGCCGCCCCGAGCGCTCCGGCAGTTGCGCACCGAGTTTGAACAGGAGCTGTTCGAGAGCGTGATCCCGTTCTGGGAGAAACACTCCTGGGATCGCGAGCACGGCGGCTTCTGGAACTGCCTCGACCGCACCGGCGAGGTGTTTGACGTCACGAAGTACGGCTGGCTGCAGGGCCGCGAAACGTGGCTGTTCAGCAAGCTTTACCGCACGGTGGAGCGAAAGCCCGAATGGCTGGCGATGGCGCGAAGCGGCGCCGAGTTTCTGCGGTTCAAGGCGCTCACCCCCGACGACCGGATCCCGTTCCGGATGACCGCCGAAGGCACGCCGATCTATGTCCAGCGGAAGATCTTCAGCGAGTGCTTCTACGTGATGGCGATGGCGGAGTACGCCCGGGCGAGCGGCGACGAGAGCTATCTGCGGGAAGCCGAGCGGATATTTGCGTTGGTCTGGACGTGGGCCTTCGACTGGAAGAAAGTCGGCAGGCCTTCTTACGCCGGGGAGACGCCGCTCCAGTCGCTCGCCGTGCCGATGATCCTCATGAATCTCATTGAGGAGCTCACCGACGGCGAAGCCGCTCCCTACGAGCGGGAGCTCGCGCAGTGCCAGGATGCGTTTCTCCGGCACGTCAAGCCGGCGGAGAAGCGGGTGTATGAGTTCGTCCGTCCGGATGGATCGCTGTGCACCGAACTGCCGGAGGGCCGCCAGCTCAACCCCGGCCACGCCATCGAGGCGGGCTGGTTTCTCCAGCATTGGGCCGGGCGGCAGCAGAACGCCGAACTATCGGCCCTGGCCGCCGACATCGTCCGCTGGTCCCACGCCGAGGGATGGGACACGAAGCACGGCGGGCTGTTTTATTTCCTGGATTCGCAGGGGCGATCCCCGACCCAACTCGAGTGGAGCATGAAGCTGTGGTGGCCGCACTGCGAGGCCCTGTATGCGCATCTGCTCAATTACAGCATGACGGGAAGCGAAGCCGACTGGTCGCTCTTCACGACCGTGAAGGACTACACTTTCGGGCACTTTCCCGACCGCGAGTACGGCGAATGGTATGGCTACCTCGATCGTGAGGGGCGCGTGAGCCAGTCGTTCAAGGGAGGCGCCTACAAGTGCGCGTTCCACGTGCCGCGGGCCCTGCTCCTCTGCTGGAACCTCCTGGAGACCCTCGAGCGGCGATCATGAACTGGTTCACCGGCACGAATGTCCTCGCTCCGCTCGACTACGGCTTCATCGCCGCATACCTGGTCGGGATCATGATTCTCGGCCTGTGGCTGGAGCGGAAGGCCCGCGACAGCATCGACGCCTATTTTCTCGGCAACCGCAACCTGCCCTGGTGGGCTCTGGGTGCATCGGGCATGTCGAGCAACACCGACATCGCCGGCACGATGGTGATCACCGCGCTCATCTACTCGCTGGGCGTGAAGGGATTCTTCATCGAGATCCGCGGCGGGATCGTGCTGATCATGGCCTTCTTCATGATCTTCATGGGCAAGTGGACCCGCCGTGCGCAGGTGATGACGCTTGCAGAGTGGATGCGGCTGCGGTTCGGCGACGGGCACGAAGGCCGCACGGCGCGGCTCATCAGTGCGCTGGCCAATCTCGTCGTTTCGATCTGGATCATCAGCTACTTCGCCGTCGGTGGCGGCAAGTTCTTCGGCATGCTCATGGGGATCGACGATCGCGTGGCCTCGATGGCGCTCATCCTGCTGACGATGACCTACACCGCGGCCAGCGGCTTCTACGGCGTGGTCTGGACCGACGTCGTGCAGGGGGGCCTGATCCTCGTGGCCGTGCTCTACGTGATCGCACTGGCGATGACGCGGGTCGTGCTGCCGCCGGAGTTCATGGTCTCCGTCCCCGACGGCAACGGGGGCTTCGAGGCGGTGAGGACGACGCTCGCCGAGTGGTCGGCCGTTTGGCCGCCGCCGACGCTCGACATGCCGGGGGAATACTCCCGATACAACGCGTTCGGGATCACGATCTTCTTCTACCTCGTGAAGACCTGCGTCGAGGGCTTCGCCGGCGCCGGAGGCTATACGAGCCAGCGGTACTTCGCCGCCAAGACCGACCGCGAGGCGGGGCTGTTGTCGCTGTTCTGGATCCTGCTGCTCGCATTCCGCTGGCCGCTGGTGATGGGCCTGGCGATGCTGGGCATCCATCACGGCCTGACCACGGGCAAGGTGATCGATCCCGAACTCGTCCTGCCCACGGTGATCGCCGAATACATGCCCGTGGGCATGAAGGGCATCGTGATCGCCTGCTTCATGGCCGCCGCGATGTCGACCTTCACGGCGGTCATCAATGCCGGTGCGGCCTACTGGGTGAAGGACATCTACCAGACGTTCATCAACCCCAAGGCCGGCAACAAGACGCTGGTGTGGCATTCGCGGATCGCGACCGTGGCGATCGTGCTGCTCGGGCTGGCATTCAGCCTCGACAGTGTCAACATCAACGACATCTGGGGCTGGATCACCATGGCTTTCGGTACGGGGTTGTTCATCCCGCTGCTCCTGCGCTGGTATTGGTGGAGATACAACGGGTATGGCTTCGCCTTGGGCACCCTGTTCGGCATGCTTTCGGCAGTCCTGATTCGCGTGCTCAAGATCGAGCTCTCCGAGGTGATGAGCTTCGTGGTGCCGAGCGTGATCTCGCTCGCGGGCTGCGTGCTCGGCTCGATCCTCACGAAGCCCACGTCCCGCGAGACGCTCATGAACTTCGTGAAGGTGACCCGTCCATTCGGATTCTGGGGTCCGATCGTGGAGCAGCTGCCCCGGGAGGATCAGGAGGCCATCCGTGGAGAGTGTCGCCGCGACCTCGCGGCGATCGCCTTCGCGGTTCCCTGGCAACTGGTCCTGTTCCTCCTGGGCATGGTGTTCGTGCTGCGGCAGTGGTCGACGTTCGCCGCCCTCCTGGCGACGTTCGTGGTGCTCTCGGCCGGGGTGTATTGGTTCTGGTTTCGTCATCTCCGCACCGATGAAACAGCCAGGGAGCCGGCCTAGCCGGCAGGGAAAGGGAGCAGTTCCACGTGCATCCGCCGGCGCAAACCTTCGCTCGACGTCCGTTGCAGGAAGCGACTGTCGCAGTTCTGTTGCTCGTCCTCCACCTGCTTTTCAACGGGCCGGCAGCCATGGCCCGTGAAGACGACACACGCGCCAAAGGCGCGGCTCGTGTGCGCCGTGCGACCGCCATCGGCGAACTCCGCGGGGTGTGGGTGAGCGACGTCGACTCGCAGGTGATGCAGTCGCGCGACAATATGGCGGCCCTGGCCGTGCAGCTTGCAAACCTGCACCTCAACGCCCTCTACCCTGTGGTCTGGAGCCAGGGCGAGACGTTCTATCCCAGCGACGTGATGGTGAGGCACGGTGCTCCGAAGATCTCGGGCCGCTACGGCCTCGGCACCGACGATCGCGATCCAGTGGCCGACTGGGTGGCGCTCGGCGATGCGTACGAAATGGATGTCGTCCCGTGGTTCGAGTGGGGCCTCAAGGTTCCCGCGGATTCGCCGCTTGCGCGGAAGCATGCCGACTGGCTGTCGCGCGACGATTCCGGACGGAGCACCTTCGATCAGGACGGCATGACGACCGCCTATCTGAACTTCGTGCACCCCGCCGTCCAGCAGTTCTACGAGGAGCTCGTCGTCGAGTTTGTCACCCGCTACGACGTGCCCGCGATCCAGTTCGACGACCACTTCTCCCTGAAAAACACCTTCGGCTACGACGACTTCACGTTGGGCTGCTACAAGGAGGAAACCGGCAAGCACGCACGGCCAGCCCCCGCCGACGCCGACTGGCTCGCCTGGCGGGCGGCGAAGCTGACGCAGTTCGTGTCGCGCATCTCCAAGGCGATCAAGACGGCGAGGCCCGGCATCGAGTTGTCGGTGTCGCCCAATCCCTATCCGTGGTCCTACAAGAACTACGTGCAGGACTGGCCAGCCTGGGTCGAGAAAGGCCTCGTCGACGAGGTGGTGGTGCAGGTCTACCGCGACGGCATGCCTCGCTTCGAAGGCGAACTTCGCAGTCCCGTGCTTGCGAGGCTCAAGGGCAAGGCGCGGCTTGCGATCGGTGTGATGGCGGGCCAGAAGCCCCAACCAGTGCCGATCGAGATGGTCGCCGGGCAGACGGCCAAGGTGCGGGAGTTTGGCTTCAGCGGAGTCGTCTATTTCTTTCAGGAATCCCTGGTGCGATTTACCGCACCGGGCGAAACCGTCGACTCACGAATCGAGGGCATCCGGCGGATTCTCTCCGCGCCCGCGAGATAGGCTCGGGGGTTTGCCCCAAGCCGCCCTGGTGGGCTGGAAAACACGGGCATTTCAGCGTTTTGGCCGCCCGAAGTTTTTCGGCTTCCCGGATCCGCGCGGTGGCCGCTAGGGTGTGAGGGTATCCGGTGCCGGCATTCGTTCCGCAGGCTCGGGCAACTGAATCAATCTTCAAGGGATTGCGATTCGGTTCGGTTTCTCTCCAGGAGTTTTTCAATGAAGCGTTTTTCCATGGTCTTTTCGATGCTCTTCGTGTTCGTCGTGGTCGGCCTCGTGGCCGCCGACACCGCTTCGGCCGCCGGCCGTGGCCGTCGTGGTCGCACCAGCTGCGACTGTGCACCGACTTGCGCCGCCGAACCGGGTTGTGCGGCCAATGCCTGTGCGGCTGAGCCCACCTGCGGCGCTGAGCCCGCCTGTGGTGCTGCTGCGCCGGCCTGCTGCGAGCCCAGTCATCGTGGTCGTGCCCGCGGCGGTCTTTTCAGCCGTCGCCACAAGGAGTGCGGCGGCGAGAGCTGCACGAGCTGCTGCGCTGAGCCCGCCTGCGGCGCTGAGCCGTGCTGCAACGCCGGCTGAAACGGCAGACTATTTCGCGATGGGACAACAGGGGCCGGGTCTTCCTCTGGAAGGCCCGGCTTTTTTGTGCACGTAGCGATGGGTTTGGAGGCTGCGTGTAGCCTCCGCCGCTCACTCCGTGGGTGGCGCCGCAGCCACCTGGGCCCGCACCTTCTCGAGCTTTTCCGGTGGAAGCAGGCCGTGGGTGAGCATCCTGCCGCGGCCGGGGGGCGTGAGCCAGACGACGAGCCCGCGGGCGGCGAGCGCGTCGAGATGGCGGCGAAGCGCGGGGAGATCGGGGATGTCGTCCATCCGGCTTGCCCGCCCGCGGAGGCTGCCCTCCGTCTGCTCGCCGCGCAGCAGCAGCTCGGCGAGGATCGCGAGCTCTTCCTTGCCGACGCCCAGCCACTCGTAGGCGAGGTGGCGATACCGGGCGAGGCTGCCATTGCCGAACACCTCGGCGACGGCTCCGAGCGCCCGCAGGCTCGTGATCGCCTTCATCACCTGCTCCTCATCGAGCGTCATCACGGGATCGCGGTTGCTCTTCTGGTTGCAGCCGTTGACGAGCGCATTGAGCGAGAGCGGATACTGGTCGGGCGTGGTCTTCGCCTTCTCGACGAGCACGCCGAGCACGCGACGCTCGTTGGCCTCGAGCGGGCGGAGAGTCGCGGCGGAGGCAGGGTGGTCGGTCATCATTCGCCCAGCATACCGCCTGGCCCCGAACGCCGCCTCACGGCTGCGGTGCCTCGCGGCCGACGAGCAGGCCGAGGGTCGGGCCGGCCGCCATGGTGGTGAACACACACATCAGCACGCAGGCGACGAACAGGCGGAGGTCGATCAGCCCCGCATCACGGGCCGCCGCCGCCATCACGATCCCGAGGATGCCGCGGGCGTTGAGGCCGCAGCCGACGGCGAGGGCCTGCCGGGATCCCATGCCGGCGATCCGGCCGCCCGCGTAGACGCCGGCGATCTTGCCGAGGAACGCCACGAGCGTGACGAGGGCCACGAGCCCGGCGTCGAACCCCGCCACGAAGTCGGAGGAGATCGCCATCGACACGAAGAAGATCGGCGTGAAGGCCGCATACGCGAACTCGCCAATGATGTGAAAGGGTTCCGGCTGCCGCTCGTAGACTCCGGCCAGCGCGATGCCCATCACGAAGGCGCCCAGGAACGAGTGGAGCCCGAGGTGCTCGGAGCCGGCCGCCGCCACCAGCGCGAGCGCGAGGATGCAGGAGATCGAGCCGGCGGGATGGGGAAGCCGCTCACGCGCCCAGCGCAACAGCGGCGGCAGCACGTACCGACCCGCGATGATGATCCCGCCGAGCAGCGCCGCGGCGGCCGCGAGCACCGCCACGCCCGAGCCCTCGGCTGCGGCCCGCGGGGCAAACTCGGCGAGGATCACGGCAAACAGCCCCCAGCCAACGAGATCGTCGACGAGCGTGGCCGCCATGATCGTGCGGCCGATATCGCTGCGAAAGAGGCCCATGTCCATGAGGATCCGGGCGATCACCGGGTTGGCCGAGAGCGAGAGGAGCGATCCCATGAACAGGGCCGTCGCGAAGCGGTCGCGATCAGTGACTCCGATCACGCTCGGAAACGCGTAGCACATCACGAACCCCAGCACGAGCGGCACGAGCGTGCCCACCGTGCCCACGAGCAGGGCCTTGCGGCCGCTGCGCCGCAGTTCGCCGACGCTGATGTCGAGGCCGATCGTGACGATGAAAAACAGCATGCCCACGCGGGCGATCGCACCACGGGCGGAGGCGACAGGCCCAGTCGGCGGAAACAGCCACGCGAAGAGATCGGGGGCCACACGGCCGAGCAGGGTGGGCCCGAGCAGGAGGCCGCCGGCGATCTCGCCGACCACGGCCGGGATGCCGAGCCGGCGGGCGAGCCCGCCCATGGCGATCGCCGTTGCCAAAAGCGCGGCGATGTGCAGCGACAGCACCGTCCACTCGGCCTGGGTCATGCGGCGGCTCCTCGCCCGACGATCAGAAAGTAGGACAGGCTTCAGCCTGTCTGAATGCTGACAGGCTGAAGCCTGTCCCACGTTTACGCGAGGAGGTCGGGGATCACCTTCGCGTGCTCGACGCCGGTGAGCTTTTGATCGAGGCCGAGGTGGCGATACGCGAACCGCTCATGGTCGAAGCCGAGCAGGTGCAGCACCGTGGCGTGGAAGTCGCGGATGTGCACCGGGTCTTTCACGATGTTGTAGGAGAAATCGTCGGTCTCGCCGTAGATCTGGCCGCCGCGCGCTCCGCCGCCGGCCATCCACATCGTGAAGCAGCGCGGATGGTGGTCGCGGCCGTAGTTTTCCTTGGAGAGGCCGCCCTGGGAGTAGATCGTGCGGCCAAACTCGCCGCCCCAGATGATCAGCGTCTCGTCCAGAAGGCCGCGAGCCTTCAAGTCCTGCACGAGGCCCCAGCAGGGCTGGTCGATATCCTTGCACTGGCTCGGCAGGCGTACCGCGACGTTGGCATGGTGGTCCCAGTTATTGATGTAGATCTGCACGAACCGCACACCCCGTTCCACCATGCGACGGGCCATGAGCACGGAATTGGCGAACGTGCCGGGCTTCTTCGCCTCCTCGCCATAGAGTGCAAAGGTTCCTGCCGGTTCCGCCGCGAGATTCGTCAGGTCGGGCACGCTCGTCTGCATGCGGAAGGCCATCTCATACTGTGCGATGCGCGTACGCGTCTCGGGGTCGCCGATCTGCTCGAGCGTCCGCTGATTGAGCGACTGAAGCCCGTCGAGCGTCTTGCGGCGGACGTCGGCCGGCACGCCGGGTGGGTTGTTGATGTAGAGGATCGGGTCGCCGGCGCTCCTAAAGCTCACGCCTGCGTACTCCCCCGGGAGGAAGCCGCTTGACCAGAGGCGGGCGCCGATCGCCTGGTTTTGCTCGTTGTTGGTCGGCCGAGCCACGAGGACGACGAACGTGGGAAGATCCTTGTTGAGCGAGCCGAGCCCGTAGCTCGTCCACGAGCCCAGGCAGGGCCTGCCAACGATCTGGTTTCCGGTTTGCATGTAGCAGATGGCAGGCTCATGGTTGATCGCCTCAGTGTGCATGCTGCGGATGAAGCACATGTCGTCGGCCATCTGTCCGGTGTAGGGCAGCAGGTCGTTCATCCACATCCCGCACTGCCCGCGCTGCGTGAACGAGAACTTCGAGGGTGCGATCGGAAACCGCGTCTGGCCACTCGTCATCGTCGTGAGCCGCTGGCCGTTGCGGATGCTCTCGGGAAGATCCTTGTCGTACCACTCAGCCATCTGCGGCTTGTGGTCGAAGAGATCAATCTGCGGCGGGCCGCCCACCATGTGCAGGTAGATCACATGCTTCGCCTTCGGGGCG
>CAZDTC010000035.1:0-11984 GCA_964508125.1 uncultured Candidatus Kuenenia sp. | reverse complement strand
ACGTTGTCGAGAAACGAGCGGTCGTGGCTCACCACGAGCACGGTGCCGGCGAAGTCTGCAAGCCGTTCCTCCAGCATCTCGAGCGTCTCGGCATCGAGGTCGTTGGTCGGCTCGTCGAGCACGATCAGGTTGGCCGGCTTGGCGAACAGCCGGGCCAGGAGCACCCGGTTTCGCTCGCCGCCCGAGAGAAATTTGACCAGCGTGCGGGCGCGGTCGGGCGTGAACAGGAAATCCTGGAGGTAGCCGATCACGTGCCGCGGCTGCCCGCCGATCTGCACCGTCTCATAGCCGTCGGCCACGTTGTCGGCCACGGTCTTCTCGTCGTCGAGCTGGTCGCGCAGTTGGTCGAAGAAGGCGATCCGCAGGTTGGTGCCGAGCCGCACGGAGCCCGTCGCGGGAGTGAGCTGGCCGAGCATCAAACGCAACAGCGTGGTCTTGCCCGAGCCGTTGGGGCCGATGATGCCGATCCGGTCGCCCCGCATCACGGTGGTGGAAAGATCGCGAATGATCGGCCGCGCGCCCCGCAGAAACGACACGCCTTCGAGCGCCGCCACCAGCGCCCCGCTCCGCTCCGCCTCCTGGATCTCGAGCTTGACGCGGCCCACCGCGGCGTGGCGCCGGCTGCGCTCGCGGCGCATCGCCTCGAGGGCCCGCACCCGCCCCTCGTTGCGGGTGCGACGGGCCTTGATGCCCGTGCGGATCCACACCTCCTCCTGGGCGAGCTTCTTGTCGAACAACGCGTTCTGCTTTTCCTCGGCGGCCAGCGCCTCCTCCTTCCGCACGAGGAAGGTGTCGTAGTCGCACGACCAGTCGAACACCCGGCCACGATCGATCTCGAGGATCCGGGTGGCGACGCGCCGCAGGAACGCGCGGTCGTGGGTCACGAACATCAGCGTGCCCCGCCAGCGGCCGAGGAAGTCTTCCAGCCACTCGATGGCCTCGATGTCGAGATGATTGGTGGGCTCGTCGAGCAGCAGCAGGTCGGGCTGCCCGACGACCGCCCGCGCGAGCAGCACACGGCGTTTCATCCCCGCCGAGAGGGCCTCGAAGGCCGCGGCGCCGGAGAGCGCCATGCGGGCCACGATCTGCTCCACGGCCTGCTCCCGCTCCCAGGCTTGATCATCCGCGGCGGCGACGGGCAGGCCCGACGCCACCACATCGTGCACCGTGCCCACGAGATCCTGCGGCACATCCTGCTGGAGCAGGGCCACCGTCGCCCCGGGCGCAACGTCCAAGGCTCCGCCATCGGGCTCGATCGCGCCCGCGAGCATCCGCAGGAGCGAAGTCTTGCCGGCGCCGTTGCGGCCCAGGAGGCCGATCCGCTGCCCGCTCTCGATGTGGCAGGTCACATGGTCGAGCAGCGGCGGCCCGCGAAATCGGAGCGAAACGTCCTGCAGGGTGACGAGCGGCATGCGTGAAGAACCTTAGCAGACAAAGCCACTTCACGCCGGGCGTTGGGCCACGCAGCCGCTCACGCGGCTCGCAGCCGCGGTGGGGCGTCGGCGCTGCTGACGGCATCTCCGCCAGCCACGGCGAGGGCGTCGATCAAGAGCCGCTCGCGGCTCTCCCGGGCGGCACGCTCGTCGGCCCGAAGGTAGACCGCCGCGATCTCCACCTTCACGCCATCTCCGGACGGATCCCCGAGCGTCACGCTCGACGCGGCCGGGTCGAGGCCGGGATGCGCCGCCACGAGCGCCCGCAAGTGCTCGAGCCGCTCCCGCAGCGCCGTCGGGCCGGGCGCCGTCGGCAGCGTGAGCGTGATCAACACCGGGATCCGGTCGCGGCCGGAGAAGTTTACGAGCTGCGACTTGGCAAACTCGGCATTCGGGATCGTGATCACCGTCCGGTCGACGCCACGGATGCGGGTGGAGCGCAGTCCGATCCGCTCCACCCGGCCGCGCACCGATCCATACTGGCACTCGTCGCCGATGCGGACGGGCTTGTCGGCGAAGATCACGAGGCCGGCGATGAGGTTTTCGACGGTGTACTGCGAGGCCAACGCGATGGCGAGGCCGCCGGCCCCGAGCCCTGCCACGAGCGGCGTCACCGGCACGCCGAAGGAGTCGGCCGCGGCGATCAAGATCCAGGCCACCGCCAGAAACCGCAAGACGTTGCTGGCGAGCCGCACGAGCTGCCCTTCGATCGAATCGTTGCCCAGGCGCCGCCATTCGAGAAACCGCTCGGTGGCCCAGCCGACGGTGTCGAGCAATCCGATGACCACGCCAGCGAGCATGACCGCGCGGGCGACCACCTTCGTCGTGAGCAGGATGTCGCCGGTGAGCCGAATCTGCCAGGTGCAGAGCGAATCCACCACGAGCCCTGCCGCCACCAGCGCCGCCGGAAAGAGCAGCCGCTCCACGATCTTGCGCGCGTGGCCAGCCGCGCGGATGCGCGTCCGCGCCGCCGCTGCCACCACGCCCGCCGCCGCGAGCACGAGCAGGGCCGTCGCCGACCATTGCCACACCGTCTCTCCGCCGATCCTGGCATGGGCCCAGGCGGGCAGCCGGCGCAGAAACGCTTCGGGAATCATCCAGCCGCCGCGCTGCGCGTAGGCGTCGAACAGGCCGGGGCTGCCCGCATCGGCGCGGTAGGGCAGATGGCGGACGCGCTCGAAAAACTCCTGCGCGCGGGCCACGCTCTCGGTCGAAAAGACGAAATCGCCGGCGCGAGGGCCGGCTGCGAGCCGCACGAGGGTGATTTCGGTGCCGGGCAGCCGCCACCGGTCGACCGCCGCCGCCTTCACCGCTGCGGCATCGGGCACGGCATCGCGCGGCGGGAGGGGAATGCGGTCGAGCACTTCCTTGAGATGCACCGCCGCCTCGCGGCCCTCCATGTCGACGAGCGATGGCGGCATCGCCGAAAGATCGAGACAGCCGAGCACCAGCCTGATGAGCCGGGCATTTTCCTGCCTGACGGCGGGGTCGTGGTCGAGGTTCTTGAAGTTGGCCGCCACCCGGTCGATCGTGACGGTGAAGCTGTCGAGCGTGGCCCGCGGGCTCGACATGTCGAGCGGAGCCAGCGGCCCCTCCTCCGCGTGAGACGGCCGCGTGCCACAGAGGCCCTCCCCGATCGCCAGCATCACGAGCGCGACGAAGCGGCAGAGCGCAGGCCGGCCGCCATCGCGCGGCAACGGCGGAAGCAAACTCGCAATTCGCAGCATGCTCGGCCAAAAACCGGAGGAGGAACCCGGGCACGGGGTCGAAGAACGCCGGGAGGAATAGCAGCCGCGCACCTCGGCGACAAGACCACGCCTCCTGCGGCCCCAGCCCGTTTACGCCCCGGCGTGGGCAGCAGGCAGCCCTTCCGCGAGTTTCACGTTCGGCTTCGCCCGCAGCGCTCGAGCCGCCGCATCCGAGAGCGTCGTCAGCCCCCTCAGGGAGAGCGGCCCCGCGTGGCGGCTCAACGCCTCGGCCACAGCATCCGGCAGGGTCGTGAGCCCGTCGAGCCCGAGCAAGCCGCGGTGGCTCGCAAGCGCGCCGGCGGCCGATTCCGAAATCTCCTTCAGGCCCGACAGCAGCAGCATGCCCCGGTGCTCCCCAAACGCCGCAGCCACGTCCGCGGGCAGCGTCGTGAGCCCATTGAGCGAGATGTCGGCGGAGCCTCGAGCCAGTTCGCGGGCCGCCTCCACCGACAGTTCCTCGACGCCATGGAGCGAGAGCACCGCTCGCAGTCGCCCGAGGCCGGCGGCGACCGACGCGGAGAGCGAGCCGAGCCCATCGAGCCACACCGAGCCGCTGTGCCTGCCGAGGGCTGAGGCCGTCTCGGGGGAAAGCGACGTGAGTCCACTCAGCGAAAGGCTGCCCTCGTGGCTGGCGAGCGACTCGGCGGCCCCCGCCGAAAGCGACTTCAGTCCATCAAGCGACAGGCCGTGCGTGAATCCCTTGAACGCCGCCGCCGCGTCGTCGGAGAGTGCCTCGAGTCCGTCGAGCGACACGGCGCCCTCGTGTGTCGCCAGGCTTCGCGCCGCCTGGGCGGAGAGATGGCGGAGGCCGTTCATCCACAACGTTCCCCCCCGGTGTCGCGCCACGATCTCCGCCGCCTCGTCGGCGAGCTTCGTGTAGTCGTTGAGCGAAACATCTCCGCTGTGCCGGGCGAGGGTGCGGGCTTTCTGCGACGACAGCTCCACGTCGATCTGCGAATGGTTTATCATGGCGACAGCATACCACGGTGCGAGTCGCGGCTTGAAGGGCTGCGCCAGCCGCATGCGAAAACGTCAGTCCACAGACCAGCGGCACTCGTAGACCGTGTCGGCCTGCGGGGTGATCACAGACCAGCCGATGAGCTGGCCGTAGGGATGGCTGATCTCATACCGCGGCTGCATCGGCTCAGGCACGGCGTCCGGCGTGTCCCGGGGATAGCGGCTGAGCTGATAGGTGCGGTAGGGATGGTTCTCCGGAAAGAGCATCCACACCGTGAGCAGATCGCACGGGAAATCGCTGCTCAGCGGCATCCGCCCGTCCGCCAGCGGCTGCGCCCGCAGGAGCACGCCCACCTCCAGCATCACCGGCACGCCCGGCTTCACCGTCGACACGTCGCAGACCACCTCGTAGCGCATGAATGGCCTGCCGTCCGCATCGCGGTCGGCCGCGCGCCGCACCGTGATCGGAGGATGGCCCTGCGGCTTCCGATACTCGATGTCCTCGACCGGCATCGCCGACCGAAACACGACCTGCTTCGGTCGGTCGGGCCCCTCCGCGATCCGCACGACCACGCGCTCGCGCATGTGCGCCCGGCCGTCGCCGTTCCACACCGGCCGCAGGTCGCAGATCCGGCTGCGCGCGAGCACCTCCACGCCGCTGTAGTCGGGCACGGCCGTCTGCGTGGCCTCGATGACCGGAATCAGCGTCCACTTGGGCAGCGGATCGTCTTCGATGAGGTCGAGCACGAGCCGGATGTCGGGGTCTCCCTTGGCGATCGAATCGATCACGCTCGTGAGCATCGCCGCATGCTGGTGCACCTTGTAAAACCGCACGGGCAGATACACGAACAGGAGCAGCCCGAGCGCCACATAGACCCAGCTCGGCCAGTCGCGGATATCGAGCAGCGTGGACCACACCCGCCGCTGCCCCGAGCGCCGCAATTGCTTCGCGATCGTGGCGGCCGCGGCCGTGGCCACCGTCCGCGCGGTTCCGTGCGTGGCCCCCGCCCCCGACGCTGCCGCGGCATCGCCGCCCCGCACCGCGGCCAGCGAGCCGCGGCTCGTGAGCGGTTCCCAAACCGGGCCTTCCTTGATGGCCATGGGCGCATGCTCGCCGAGCGTGCGGTGCAGGCTGCGGGCCACCTCGTAGCCATGCTGCACCAGAGCGTTGACCTCGAGATCGCTGAACCGGTCGAGGTCGGTGCGAATCGACGACACCTCCGCCTGCACCACCGGGTGCAGGGCGTGCGGATCCTCGTGCGGATCGACGACGCGAGTCACGGGCAGGAAGGCGAAGCCGTTTTGTTCACCGAAGTTTTCCCGCTCCAGCTGCCAGACGCGGTCCCAGAGAATGTCGCTCGCCC
Organism: uncultured Candidatus Kuenenia sp.; assembly: GCA_964508125.1. Lineage (GTDB taxonomy): Bacteria > Planctomycetota > Planctomycetia > Pirellulales > UBA1268 > RGVT01. The sequence goes on along the minus strand of CAZDTC010000035.1, from coordinate 6,482 downwards.
GGATCGACTGGGCGATGAACCCCAGCGGCGCGTTGCCGAGCACCTGAAACGGCTTGCCCGCGTCGCTGACGAGGATCCGATCATGCGCATGGCCGGCGTTTCGCTTCAGCCAGGCGAATGCCCGCGTGCCGAGGTTGTCGTAGACGCCGCCGTCGGTGAACGACTCCGTGGGAAACTGCCCATCGTGCACGCCGAGATCGGCCGCGGAGATCTCGACCGGAGGAAAGAAGCCCGGAAACGCCGACGAGGCAGACACCGCCTTGGCAACCGTCGCCGTCTGGCCCGGCACGTGGCTGAACCCGGCCACCCCTCCGCTCTCCCGATGCTGCACGTGGAGCCCCTCGCGGTTGAAAACGGCCATCACGCCGTCGCTCACGTTCGTGGCCAGGATGTGCAGCCGCGGCTGCTCCGGCAGCTCGAAGAGCCGGCGGTCGCCGTAGAGAAATTCGCGGTAGTAACGCTCGAGCACGGCGTTGGGCGTGAGCTGCGGTGCGTGCCAGCCGGTGAGCTTGGCCGCCAGCCGCAACGGGAAGAGCAGCGGCAGCCGGCGCACCACATGGTTGCGGACATCGAACTGCACGAACCGGATGATCTCGGCCGCCGCCTCGGCGAATTCCGCATCGGCGCCCGTGTAGCGGCCCCAGTTGAGCACGAGGTGGGCCGCCAGCACGCTCCCCCCCGAGACGCTCGCGATGTCGGCCAGCGCAGGCAGCATGCCCGCATCGCGCAGGTAGCGAATCACGCCCAGATGATAGAGCGTGGCCCGAAAGCCACCTCCGGAGAGCGCAAGGCCGATGCGTGCCGTGTCGAGCGTCATCTGTAGGCTGCAGGATAGGACGTTCGACGAAATTCCCGCAAGCGTGGCCCGGCCGCCATTGGCCACGTGGGACGGCGCCCGTGCGGCGCTCATCCTGGGACCGAATCCTTGCCCTTCCCGGCGTGGCCGCGTAGCGTGCGAGGAGGGGCGACGTCACACCATCATCACGAGGTGCTTCCATGCATGCGCATTCCTGGCTCTTCTCTTCCGCCCGCGCCCGACGCCCCGGTCGTCGGCAGCCGATGCTCGCCTCCTTCGATCGCCTCGAAGAGCGGCTCGCGTTCGCAGTCGGCTACTCGACCGTCAACGACTGGGGCTCGGGGCTGCAGGGCCAGCTCACCATCGCCAACGACACCTCCGCAGCGCTCGCCGACTGGCAGGTCGCGTTTACCTACAACCGCACGATCACCAGCATCTGGAATGCGCAGATCGTGAGCCGCACTGGCTCGCAGTATGTGATCAAGGGCCTCGACTGGAACCGCACGCTCGCCGTCGGCGCCCCGCAGGGCGTCGGCTTCAACGCCGGCGCGGGCACCGACGCCCCCACGAATTTCGTGCTCTCCGGGGCTGCCATCGCGCCGACACCCGCGCCCGGTCCGTCGCCCACGCCCACGCCGAATCCAACGCCCACCCCGGCCCCGATCGCCATCACGCCGCCGGTCTCGGCTGACCTGTGGAAGGAGCAGTTCTTCGCCCCGTATGTCGACATGGGGCTCTATCCCGTGCCCGACCTCGACGGCCTCGCGCGCAAATACGGCGTCGGCCTGTTCACACTCGGCTTCATGCAGGCCAGCCCCAGCGGCAAGTTGGCATGGGGCGGCTACGACGTGCTCACGCTCGACAGCACCAACGAGCAGGCCGTGGCGATCCGCGGCGAGATCAACGCGCTGCGGGCCGCCGGGGGCGACGTGATGGTGTCGCTCGGCGGGGCTGCGGGGGAGTCGCTCGCGCAGAACTACGCCAAGCGTGGTCTCGGCATACAGGCGCTGGCGACGGCCTACGGCGCGATGGTCGACACGCTCAAGCTCACGAAGGTTGATTTCGACATCGAGGGGGCCGCGGTAGCCGAGCCAGCCACGCTCAAACTGCAGATGGACGCCATCGCGCTCGTGCAGAAGACCAGGCCGAACCTCGGCGTATGGCTCACGCTTCCCGTGCTGCCGCAGGGGCTCACGGCCGACGGCGTGAACGTCGTCAAGGCGGCCCTCGTGGCCGGCGTGAAGGTGGACGGCGTCAACGTGATGGCGATGGACTACGGCGACAACGCGGCCCCGCCGCAGGCCAAGTCGATGGGCGAGTATGCCATCGACGCGGCCAACGCCACGTTTGCCCAGATGAAGACGCTGTTCGCCTCCCAGGGGCAGGCGTTCGGCTGGAACCAGCTCGGCGTCACGCCGATGCTCGGCGTCAATGACGTCGCGAGCGAGGTATTCAGGCTCCAGGATGCCGACCTCCTCGAGATCTTCGCCCGAGCCAAGGGCCTGGGGATGATCGGCATGTGGTCGATCAACCGCGACAACCCGGGGCCCGCCGGGCAGCAGTCGGTGAATCATTCCGGGCTGCCCACGCAGCCGGCCGGCGGCTTCAGCCTGGCCTGGGGCGACTACGGCAGCGATCCGACGATCACCGGGGCCAACAATCCCGCCACCCCGCCGGTCGCTCCCGCGCCAACCCCGACACCTACACCTCCACCCACGCCGACACCCACCCCGACGCCCGCCCCCACCCCGAGTCCGACGCCCATGCCAACTCCCACGGGATCGGTGGCGGTCGCGTATGCGCAGGCGAGCGGCTGGGGCACCGGGTTCACGGGCAACATCACCATCAAGAACACCGGCACCACGGCGCTCAAGGGCTGGACGATGGAGTTCGACCTGAAGGCGAACATCGTCAACATCTGGAACGCCGTGATCGTCAGCCACGTGGGCACGCGCTACGTGATTCGCAGTGCCGATTGGAACGGCACGATCGCCGCCGGCGGTCAGATCTCGTTCGGCTTCCAGGCCGAAGGCATCGCCGGCGAACTGCCATCGAACAAGAAGCTCAACGGCGTGGCGGTGTAGTCCAGGAAGCCCTGGCAGCCTTGACCAGACGCGTGGAAGCAGAAATACTGTATTCATGAAAACCATTATTACGGTCACGTCCCGCGGCGTCGTGACGTTGCCGGCGGGGCTGAGGCGGGCCTTGGGAATCAAAGCCGACGACACGCTCGTCGCGGAGACCACGCCCGAAGGCCTGCTCCTGCGGCCGGCCGTGACGTTGCCCGTGGAGATCTACACCGACCGGCGGGTCCGGGAGTTCGATGAATCCGAGGAGGAGTTGGGGCGAGCGATGCGGCGCCCGCCTGCGGCGCGGGGATCGGCACGCCGGAAGCGGCGGGCATGACCCGAGCAATCCGGATCTTCCTGGACGCAAACATCCTGTTCTCTGCGGCGAAAAGTGACGGCCCGATCCGCGCCCTGATCTTCCGCCTGCTCGATGCAGGGCACGAATGCTGGGTGGATGGTTACGTGATTGACGAAGCGCGTCGCAACATCAGCGTGAAGGCGGCTTCCCAGATGCAGTCGCTGGACGCACTCCTGTCGAAGGTGCACGTGGCGGTGACTTCCGCGGCCAGACTCGGCGCTGGCATCGAGAGCCTGACAGAGAAGGATCGGCCCGTCGTCGCTGCCGCCAAAGCCCTGTCGTGCGAGATTCTCGTCACGGGCGATCGAACGCATTTCGGAGGGTTTTATGGGCGACTCTTGCACGGCGTCCGCATCCATTCCCCGCGATCGATCTACGACCAGTTTTTCCCCAAGCGCTGAATCCCGATCAGCGCAGCCTGCAGGCCACGCTTGGGAGTGGCTGCCTTGGCCCACGCTCAGGTAGCATGGCACTTCCTCGGAAGCCGTCCCCAAATGCCCAGCCTGCGTTTCATCCTCGCCGTCCTGGCCTGCGCGCTCTCGCAGGCTGCATGCCTCGCCGACGAGTTTCGCCTTCTCGCCTGGAACGTCGAAAGCAATCGTCCGAATGCCCCGCAAGTCAGCGATCCGGGCGTCATCAGTGCGCAGCTTACGGGGCTCTTGCAGGCTCCGACCACGCGGGCCCAGATCGTCGCGCTCTCGGAGGTCGAGCCCAAGACAGTCCTGGCCTACAAGCAGGCCGTGGCCGAAGGACTCGACACGGAGGTCGATTTCGTGACCTCGGCCAGCGGCGGCTACCAGGACACCGACACGCTCTTGCTGGTCGTGGACTCCAGGAGATTCGCCATCGAAGACGTCTTCGAGCTCCATCGTTTCCAGGGCATCTCGGCCAACTTCAACGTCACCGACCCCACGTCGGCCGACTTTGGCGCCGTCAGGGCCCGCTCGCCGCTCGTGGCCAAGCTTCGCGACAAGGCCGGCCAACAGTCCTTCTGGCTGATCGTGAATCATCTTGCCCGCGGCGAAGAGAATCTCCGGACCGACCAGGCCCGGGCCCTCAGGCAGTGGGCCGAGGCCCATGCCAGCGAGCCTGTGATCGCAGCCGGGGATTTCAACTTCGACTACGACTTCAAGACGCACAAGGGCAACGCCGCCTGCGAAGCCATGATGGAAGGCGGCGTGTGGCTGTGGGTCAAACCAGACCCGCTCGTGGACTCGAACTGGACCGACGACCGCGACAACCCCGGCACGGATCGATATCCGGGCTCGATTCTCGACTTCGTGTTCGTCGCCAACGGCGCCAAAAGCTGGCAGGGCGAAGCCGATGTGATCGTCCGCGAAGGTGATTTCCCCGACTCGGACCAAACCAGCGATCACCGGCCGATCATCGCGACGTTCGAGCCATCGAGGGAATGAAGTCGCACGTGCCGCCCGCTGACGTCGCGATCGTCCCCGTCGCGGTGCAGGACTTCGCCGTGCTGCGGAAACTGGCCAGAGCCATCTGGCGGCAGCACTACACGGGGATCATCTCGGCCGCCCAGATCGAGCACATGCTCGCGGGCCGATTCACCGACGCCGCCCTGCGGGAACACATCCAGGCAACGGACAAATGGCTGGAGCTGCTGCGCGTCTCGGGCGTGCCGGCGGGCTACTGCGCCTGTGAACTGACGGCACTATCTGGAGGCGGAGATGGGAGCGGAGGCGGCCCGCCCGCGATGAAACTCGGCCAACTCTACGTGCTCGAATCCCACCGTGGCACGGGGCTCGGCCGCTTCATGCTTGGGCACGTCGAGCGCCGGGCACGCGACCTTGGCAAACGCTCGCTCTGGCTCCAGGTGAACAAGCGAAACCCTGCGGCCATCTCCTTCTACAAGGCAGCCGGCTTCACGATCGCCCGCGAAGCCGTCTTCGACATCGGCTCGGGCTTCGTGATGGACGACTACATCATGGAGAAGCGGCTCGGGGCGAAGTGACCCGGCTCACGTCGCGTGGCTGTCGGAAAAACCGCCCGCGCGCCCGATTCGTCCCTCGGCGCGCCCGATTCGTCACATTTCGGGCCGGGGGCGGCTGTCGCCCAAAAATTCGATGGTAGCCTCGCATACGAGAAAAGCAGCGACGCACTTCCGTGCGTGAACAAGGGCACTGGCTTTTATCCCGGGTGGTCTCTTCACACCGAGGTCGTCATGCCAACGTGTTTCGCACGTTTTTGCTCGCCTTCCATCACGACGCTGCGAGCCCCTTCGCCCCCGTCTCGTCGCATCGCGAGGCTCGCGGCGGTGCTCGTCGCCCTGTCGCCGGTCAGCGTGGCCCGCCCGGTGCTTGGCCAGACCGCGGTCGTGTGGGGCAACGTCGGCACCAACTTCGCGACCGGGGCCAACTGGGTGGGCAACTCGGCCCCCGCCGACAACACCACCTCGAACATCGCCTCCTTCGGCACGGTGACCGTCCAGCCCCAGCTCGCAGCCGATCGCAGCGTCGCGCGGCTCCTGTTCTCGGGAACGACAGCCGCCACACTCTCCGGCGGCGGCACGCTCACGCTCGGCGGCACCAGCAGCCTCACGAACAGTTCCACCACGGGCATGAAGACCGTCGCGGTGCCCCTCAAACTCCCCTTCCGCAGCACGATCGTGAATAGCGGCGATCTCACGCTCAGCGAACGCATCACCGGTTTGACGTCGTCGTCGTGCATCGTCACGTTCGTGGACGACAGCACGGGGGCGGGCAGCCTCATCAGTGGTGAACTGGCCATCAACACCCTGATCAAGACCGGACCGGGCATCCTCACGCTCACCGGCTCCATGTCGGGCACCGGCGACGTCACCGTCTCCGGCGGCACGCTCCGGCTCGGTGCGGCCGACCGCCTGCCTGACGGCTCGGTCACGGTCAATGCCGGCGGCACGTTCGATCTCGCCGGCTGGTCGGAGCAGATCGGCGATCTGTCTGGGGCTGGCAGCGTCACGCTCGGCTCCGGCACGCTCACGACCGGCAGTCGCTCATCGACGACGTTCTCCGGCGCGATCTCGGGATCGGGGGGCCTCGTGAAGACGGGGGCCTTCAACACCTTCACGCTCACCGGATCGAATTCGTTCACCGGAGGCACGACCGTGTCAGCCGGAGTGCTCGCCATCGGCAACGGCGGCACGACCGGCTCGCTCGCGGGCGACATCGCCTCCAGCGGCACGATCGCCTTCAATCGCTCGGATGCGAGCACGTTTGGCGGCGTCATCAGCGGCACGGGGGGGCTGCTCAAGCAGGGGGCT
>CAZDTC010000034.1:0-12030 GCA_964508125.1 uncultured Candidatus Kuenenia sp. | reverse complement strand
CGACCTGATCAAGAGCACCGACAAGCACTTCCGCCCGGTCGATCCCCAGATCGGCCCCGACGGTGCCCTGTGGTTCGGCGACTGGGCCAACCCTTTGATCGGCCACATGCAGTACAGCCAGCGCGACCCCAACCGCGACCACATCCACGGCCGGATCTATCGGCTCGTCTACACGCCGAAGCCGCTCGTCGCCCCGGAAACGCAGGCGGGCAAGTCGATCGACGAGGTGCTCGAGCAACTCAAGAGCCCCGAATGGCGCACGCGCTACCGAGCCCGCGCCGATCTGCAGGCCCGCCCCCGCGATCAGGTGCTCGCCACTGCAAATGCTTGGCTCGGCCGCGTGGCGTCCGACCCCGCCGCCGAGCGGCTGGCCACGGAGGTGCTCTGGCTGCAGCAGAGCTTCCATACGATCGATGCCGGACTGCTCACGCGACTGCTCGAGTCGCCGGTGCCCAACGCCCGGGCCGCGGCCGTACGCGTGCTCGCCGACGAGCGCGATCGCTTCCCCGACGCCGAAGCGCGGCTGATCGCGAAGGCCGGTGATCCGCACGCCCGCGTGCGCACGGAGGCCGTCCGCGGCCTGAGCTTCGTCGCCACGATGCCGGCGATGCAGGCCGTGGTCGCGGCGGCCGACATCGGCCCATCCGATCGGTTCATCGCCTACGCCTGCGACGCAGCGCTCGGGGCGAACATCGACGTGTGGAAGAAAGACTACGAGGCCGGCACGTTCGCGTCGAAGGGCACGCCCGCCTTCGCGATCATCGAGAGCGTGCTCGGGCTCGACAAGAAGGCGGCCGAGATCACGCCGCACCTCACCGTGCTGCTGAGCAAAGACCCCAAGAGCGAGGAGGAGCGTAACAAGGCCATGACGGCTCTGGCTGGAATCGCGGGAGGGAATGTCAACAACGGCAAGCAGGTGTTCCGCCGCGTGTGCATCGCCTGCCATCAGGCCTACAACGAAGGGGCGAACCTCGGACCCGACATGAACGGCGTGGGCAAGCGGCTCGATTCCTACAAGCTCGTCGAATCGATCATCGATCCCAACGCCGCGGTGGACGAGAAGTATCTCTCCACGATGGTGGTCACCACCGACGGCCGGAGCATCTCCGGGCTGCTCGTGAGCGAGTCGCCGGGGGAGATCGTGATCTTTGACGGCAAGGAGCAGAAAAAGATCGCGGTAAGCGAGATCGACGAGCGGATGAAGCTCAAGCAGAGCAGCATGCCCGAGGGCCTCGCCGCCACGCTCTCGCCCAACGAGCTCCTCGACGTCGTCGAGTTCCTCCGCACGCTGAAGTAAGACAGGCCATTGGACAGGCTTTAGCCTGTCCTACTCACTTGCCGCGGAAGGCGGCGCCGTCGAGGTCGTGGGCCTTCATCAGCCGGTAGAGCGTGCCACGGGGCAGCTTCGCCTCGCGGGCGGCGGCCGACACGTCGCCATGATGCCGGGCGAGCAGGTCGGTGAGATACTGCTTTTCGAACCGGGCCACATGCTCGGCCCGTTTGGCGAAGTAGCCGCCGTCGCCCTCGGCGGCGGGCCCACTGCGGCCGGCGGCGGCGACGATCTCGTCGGGCAGGTCCTCGACATCGGGCGTGGCCGAACGCGTCATGGCCACAGCCCGCCGGACCGCGTTTTGCAGTTCGCGGACGTTGCCCGGCCAATGGTAGTTCTTGAGCACCTGGTATGCGTCGATCGAAAGGCCGGTGACGGTCTTTCCCATCTCCTGCGCGGCCCGGTTGGCGAAGAATTCGGCGAGCAGGCCGACGTCGTCGCCCCGGTCGCGCAGTGGCGGAAGGTCGATCCGCACGACATTGATCCGGTAGAAAAGGTCACGGCGAAACTCCCCCCGCTCCACCATGGCGTCGAGGTTGCGCGACGTGGCGGCGATCACCCGCACGTCCACACTCGTCTCCTGCCGTGCCCCGACCCGCCGCACCCGCCGCTCCTGGAGCACGCGCAGGAGCTTGGCCTGGAGTGCCAGCGGCAGCTCGCCCACCTCGTCGAGAAACAGTGTGCCGCCGTCGGCGAACTCCACGAGCCCCATCCGCCGGGCGTCGGCCCCCGTGAACGCGCCCCGCTCGTGGCCGAAAAACTCGCTCTCCATGAGCGCGTCGGGAATCGCGCCGCAGTCCACCGGCACGAACGGCGCCGCGGCGCGGCGGCTGCGCTGGTGGAGCGCCCGGGCCACGAGTTCCTTGCCGGTGCCCGTCTCACCGGTCACGAGCACGTCGACGGAACTCGCCGCCAAGCGGTCGATGATCGAATACACCGCCCGCATCGCCGGACTCTCGCCGAGCAGGCCCTCGAAGGTGTACGGCCGCTCCACCGCCCGCCGCAGCACCTCCTCGGCGCCCCGCCGACGGGCGGCCGCGAGCAATCGGGTGAGTGCGTCCTCGAGCTCGGCCTCGGCGCGATCGAGCTCCACGTAGTCTCCCGCTCCGGCCTGCAGGCATTTTCGTGCCGCCACGACCGACGGGTGCGCATCGACGACGACGACCGGCAGATCGGGGTCGGCCGTCCGCACCGTGGCCACGATGTCGGCGCCCCCGTCGGCATCGCGGGCCGCCACGATCCCCAGGTCCCAGGCATCGCGCTCGAGTGCCGCCGCGGCCGCGACCGGCGTGCGCTCCACGCGCAGCTCGAGCGGCTGGAGCCGGGCCACGAGGCTCGCGTAAGGCAGGCCGGCGACGCCGCGAGCGTCGACGACAAGGATCCGGGGTTGGCGCATGGTGGTTGGATTCGGGGCCCGCCGGCGGCATTATTGCCGCGCCCCCCGACAGCGTCATCCGGCGCTGGTACATTCGGCAAAAACCCTCGCTTTTCAATTTTTCCCCAGCGGACAGGAGTGGCTCCATCCATGCCGATCGACCCCTACGCTCCGTGCCCGGGCGGCACCGGCAAGAAGATCAAGTTCTGCTGCGACGATCTCACGGGCGATCTCGAGCAGCTCGATCGGCTCATCGAAGGCGACCAGGTCGTGGCGGCGCTCGAGCAGGTCGACCGCCTGGCCGCGAAGCATCCGGGGCGTGCCTGCCTCATGGCCACGCAGGTAAAGCTCCAGCTCGCCACCCGCAAGTTCGCCGAGGCGGCAGCCACGAGCCAGGCCTTTCTCGCGGCCTTTCCCACCAACCCGTTGGCCCTCGGCCATGCCGCGGTCATCGACGCGATCAACGGGCGCATCCTCGAGGCTGCGGCGGCCTTCGACAAGGCGCGGCAGGCGGCCGGCGCCGAGATCCCGCCCGACCTCGTGCGGGTCGCAGCCACGCTCGTCCAGGCGGCAGCGCAGGCCGGGCACACGGGCTTTGCCCAGGGCGTCGTCGAATGGATGATCGACAAGTCGCTCGGTTCGGCGGAGGAGCAGCGGCTGCTCGCGGCCGTCGTGGGTTCGTCGGGCGTGCCGGCCGCGCTCCGCACGAAGGCTCCTCTCGAGGAGACGCCGGCCGACTTTCCCCGGCGGGCCGACTTCGAATCCGCCCTCGAGCATGCCCGGGCCTGGCGGCTCGGCGCAGCCCTCGCGGCCTTCAACAGCCTCAGGGGCGTCGCTCCCGGGAGCCGCGCCGTGCACACGAACATCGCCGTATTGTGCGAGATGCTCGCCCGGCCATTCGAGGCCGCGGAGGCCTGGCTGGCCGTGGCCGGAATTCAGGGCCTGCCGGCCGACGATGCGATCGAGGCCACAGGCCGCGCGATCGCGCTCGAGACGGAGGCCGACGAAGACCGCTCGCCGATCGTGCCCTACGAGCGCCGCTCGGCAACGCTCGCGCTCGGGGCCGAAGGGGCCACGGCGCTCGACCTGCTCGAAGACAAACTCCGGCACGACGGCCACTTCGAGCCGGCGCCCTACGACCGCTCGCAGTGGACGAGCCGCGGCGCCGTGCCGCCGCGCTCGGCCTGGCGGGTGTTCGAGGCCGTGCCGACGGAGCATGCTCCCGCTCGGCTTCTCGCCACGCTCCTCATCTTCGGCAGGCAGACCGACCAGGAGCCGATGGCCACTCTCCAGGGTTTTCAGCCCGACATCGCCGCGGCGCGCACGACCGCAGAGATGGTGCTCGGAACAAGATTTGGCGAGCCCCTCGCCGCGACGCTTCCCGGAGCCACGCCCACCGACTGGCTACGCGGGGCAAATTTCCGCATTCCTCTGCCCACCGCGCCCCCCGCGGCTCCCCGCGCTGGCGAGCCGGCCTTCATCGACACGATGCTCACCGCCCAGCAGACCGCGCTCTGGCGGCGGTTCGCGGCAGCGTGGCCCGGCACTGCGCTTCCCGAACTCCTCGGCAAGACGCCCCGCGATGCCGTGGCCCAGCCGGCAAGCGTCCGGCGGGTGGAGGCGCTCGTGAGCGAAGGCGAGGCGACAGCCCGTAGCCAGGATGAAGGAGCCGCATGGACGTCGATCCGGGCCAGCCTCGGCATGCCGAAGCCCGGCACGATCACGGATGCGAAGCCGCTCGACAACGTGCCTCCGCTCCGGTGGCACCGCCTCGACTTCGGCGCTGTCGATCTGGATCAACTGCGCGGCGTGTTCGTGACCGCGGTCGAGGCCGGCTTCGAGCCCGCCGCCGAGCGGGCGGCCGCAGCGCTCATCGCCCGGTCCGACGCGACGCCCGAGGATCGGTGGGAGGCCTACAGCCTGCTTGAGGATCGGGCCGCCACGACCGTGGAAAAACTCGCCGTCATCAGCCACCTCCGTGAACTCGCCAAGACGCTCAAGGTGAGCGACGGCATGCTCGACGTGGCGGAACTCCGCGTGCGGCTCCAGCGCGGCGATCAGGCCGAGATGATGAAACTGCTCGACGGCCTGCGGCGGGATCACGCCCGCGACCAGAAGGTGCTCGAGGCGCTGGCCCAGGTGTTGATGGAGGCTGGCGTCGATCTGCCCGGCATGATGGCCACGCAGTCCGGCGCGGGGCCAGCGGGCATGGCCCCGCCCGGCGGCATCGGCGGCGCGGCCGCAGCGCCGGCACCGCCGCCGTCCGGCATCTGGACTCCAGGCAGCCCGCAGTCGCAGGCTCCGGGACAGCCATCCGACAAGAAGACCATCTGGACGCCGGGCTGACCGGACGCTCGCCATGGCCTGGACCGCGCTCGAAGAAGCCGCCATGCGGCAGGCGCTCGATCTGGCCCGGCGTGGTGCGGGCCTCGTCGAGCCGAATCCGATGGTGGGCGCCGTGGTCATCGCCGCGGATGGCAGCACGATCGTCGGCACCGGCTGGCACGAGCGGTTCGGCGGGCCGCACGCCGAGGTCGCCGCGCTCGCAGCGGCGGGAGCGGCCGCACGCGGTGCGACGCTGTTCGTCACGCTCGAGCCCTGCTGCCATCACGGCAAGACCCCGCCTTGCACCGACGCCATCCTCGCAGCCGGCGTGGCCCGCGTCGCCGTGGCGACAGCCGGTCCGCTTCCGGAAGTCTCCGGCCGCGGCCACACCACGCTTCGCGCCGCCGGGATCACCGTCGAAGTAGGGCTGTGCGCACAAGAGGCGGACCGGCTGATCGCGCCGTTCACGAAACTCGTTACCACGCACACTCCCTGGGTGATCGCCAAGTGGGCGATGAGCCTTGACGGCTTGATGACGCCGCCGGCCGGCGGCGACCGTTGGATCTCATCGGAGGAGTCTCGGGCGCTCGTGCACGACCTGCGCGGCCGCTGCGACGCCATCCTCGTGGGCATCGGCACCGCGCTCGCCGACAATCCGCTTCTCACGGTCCGCCCGGCAGGCCCGCGCTCGCCGCTTCGCGTGGTGCTCGACGGCACAGCCCGTCTGCCGCTCACGAGCCGACTGGTGCAGACGGCCCAGGAGACGCCGCTCCTCGTGGCCGTCGGGCCGCAGGCACCGGCGGAGCGAATCGCGGCGCTTGCGCAGGCTGGCTGCGAAGTCTGGCGATCGGATGCACCAGATCGCGACGCCCGGCTCACCGCCCTGCTCATCGAACTCGGCCGCCGACGGCTCACGAACCTGCTCGTGGAAGGCGGCCCGGAGGTACTTGGCTCTTTTCAGGCGCTCGGCGCCATCGACGAGGTGTGGGCCTTCATCGCCCCCAAGTTCCTGGCCGACGGCTCGCCTGCGCCCGCCCCGGCCCGCGCCGCGGCCGACCTCGTCCGCTCGATCACGATCGAGGAGATCGCTCATCCGGGCGGCGACCTCCTCATCCGCGGCCTCGTGCGGCCGTCGTAGGAAAGGCTTCGGCCTGTCATGCCTCAACTCGCCCAACACGGCGTCGGAGCCGGCGCGCGGACTCGACAGGCTCAAGCCTGTCCTACTTGGCGGGGAGGTCGCGGATCACGTTGCGCCAGTGGGTGACGGTGGCGTCGCCCTTGACCGCGGCCTCGGCGACCGCGACCCGCAGCGACTTGAGCGCCTCGCATACCACGGCCACCTGGGCCAGCGCGTCGGTCGCCTGCTCGTTCTCCACGTCCTTCGTGAGCACCGTCTCCTTGCCAACGCTGCCGTCGCGCTGCTGCACGCAACCGTAGCGGGCGAGGTATACGATCCATGGCTGGATCGCGTCGATGAGGCCGGCGACGTCGAGCGTGGCGGCGGCCGCAAGCGGCTCCTCGAACTTCGAGAGTTGCGAACCCGTCTCGAGCTTGGTGTCGGCGAGCAGCCGCGATGCCTGCTTCGGCACGAGCGACAGCACGGCCACGTGCTCACCGACGGCGAGCGCCGGCTTGACCTGCTCGTCGAGCCCGCTCTTGCCCAGCGCCCACGACCAGATCGTTCCGGCGTCGACCTTCGCCTTCTCCGGATCCTTGATGCGGTAGTCGGCCGGCACGGCATCCGGGTCGATCTCCCGCACGGCGTCGACGAGCTCGTCGCTCAGGGCAAAGAGATCGCTCATTCCCTCGCGGAAGAGTTTCGGATCGTCGAGCCCGAGTACGATCGCGGGCTCCGTGAGCGGGAGCGGGTCGGCCGCCTGCGGCAGTTCGGCCTGCAGTCGCTTCGTCCGGCTCTTCGCGTCGAGCACGAGCCCGATCTGGCCGTCAGCGAGCGCCGGCAGCAGTTTCTCACGCACCGTGCCCACGAGTTTCCCCACGAGCGGGCCGAAATGCTTCTCCACGAGCGACACCTTTTCCCGCGCGTCGCCATCGGCCCTTGCAAACACGTACTTCGCGAAGAACCGCCAGGCCATGTCACCCCAGGCGACGATGTCGTCGAACTGGGCCGGGTCGTTCTTCACGCGAAACACCACGGCGCCCAGCGGTGCGCCGCCGGTGTGCTCGAGCAGGTCGAGCCGCTTCGAGCCGTCGTAGGGCAGGTTTTTCGACCAGTCCCAGGCGTAGCCCTCGTAGCCCTGATCCGACATGAACGAATAGGCCATCCAGGGGCCTGGCACGGGGAGCCGCTTCTTGTAGCCGGCCGCGACCCGCTCCAGGCTCGCGCGGGCCTCCTCGGCCGCCCCTTCGGGCAACTCCGCCTCGGCGGCGATCGTGTCGGCAAGGTCGGCAAGTTGCTCGATATCGGCAGCCGACGGGGCGATCGCCTTCGCCAGCGGCTCGCTGAGATACGACACGGCCGTGAGCCGCCTCGCTTTGTCGGCCACGAGCGGCTCGAAGGGCTTCGTCGACGCCAGCCCCGGTTTTCCTGCCGTGCTGGCGAGCTTGTCGAGGTGGTCGGCCGAGTCGCCGATCGAGAAGATCACCCGGTCGCCCACGATGCCGAGGCTGATCACGAGATCGAGCGAGCGGAGACGGTCGATCACCTTGTCGAGCGCCTCGCCGTCCATCCCTTCGGTGGCCTCTCGGGTCAGGTCGTCCCACGGCAGCGTGGATCCATCGATCGTGAACGTCACCACCTCGCCATTCCCCACCTTGCGGCGCTGGAGCGACTTGGCGAGATCGGGATTGGCCTGCGTGAACAGCTTGATGAGCACCTCGATCCGCTTGAGCTGGCTCTCCGCCGCAGGCAGTTTCGTGGTCTTGAATCCCCACACGAGATCTGGAATCACGATCAGGTCGGTATTGTCGGCGAGCGTCTGCAGAACGAGCCGCGACGCGAGTTCGTCGTCTGTGGCGGTCGTGGCGAACTGCACGGGCCGTGCCCGCACGCGCCGCGGGGCCGCAGCCCCGTTGTCATCTTCGTCGTCTTCGTCTTCCTCGGTATCGATCGCCTCGAGACCCTCGAAGTTCAACTCCAAATCCGAACCGCCACGGGCCATCTGGAGGATGTTGGCCGCCTGCTGTGCCCGCTGGACTTTCTGCACGAGCTCCACGAACTGCACGCATGATGGCTCGCCGTACAGAAACGTGTCGGTCGACACCATGTCCTCCAGCAGTTCGAGAGCCTGCTGATTCTCGGGCAACTCCATGAACGTCGAGAGCATGGAGAGCGGGCTGCCGGGCTGCAACTTCTGCTCCTCGACCTGATCGAGCGCCCGCTGCACCGCCGGCAACTTCTTGAGCGACGCGAAGCCATTGCTCTTGGCGATCCGCTCCCACTGTTCGCGGAGCCTCAGCGTCGCCGACACAAACGCCGCGTCCTGCGGGATCACGGCGACGCCGCCGCCCGTCTCCTCGCCGCGGCCCGCGGGTGCGAGAAACGATCCCGACACGAGAGCAATGAGGAGGGCGGTTGACAGCAGGCGGAGCGACGCAGCCATCGGAGAGATCCTTGCGGGGTGCTTGGTGAACCGTAGCGATGAACCCTAGAGTATGCGAAATTCCCGGATCGGACGGAACCTGAAATCTCCTCGATCCTCGGCACCGCACATTTCACCCGGTCGGAACATCTTCACACCGTGCACATCGGCACCACCCAGATCGTCGACACGTTCGCCGAGGCGTTTCGGCTGCGATACGCGCGGCTGATCATCACGGCCCACGACGAGCACTGGCTCGACGCGGCGTTGCGGGCGGTGTGCGGGTATGGCACGAGCGTGATCGGCTGCGACGCGGAGATCGGCGTGGAGCGCCGGCTCGACCCTGCCGAAACCCCCGACGGGCGAATCGGAGCGGCGGTGCTGGCGTTTTCGTTCGCGGCCGAGACGCTGGCCAAGGCCCTCGCCAACCGCACCGGCCAGTGCCTGCTCCCCTGTCCGACTGCCAGCGTATTCGACGGCCTGCCCGCCGCCGAGGAACGCGGCGTGCTGGGCGGCCACATCCGATTTTTCGGTGACGGCTTCGAAAAGTCGAAGGTCGTCGACGGCCGGCGTTACTGGCGCGTGCCGGTGATGGACGGTGAGTTCCTCGTCGAGGAGTCGATCGGCATCGAAAAGGGCGTGGGTGGCGGCAATTTCATTCTCCAGGGAGCCACCCTCGAGGCCACCCTCGCAGCAGCCCGCCGGGCCGTCGCCGCCATCGCGGCGATCCCCGGCACGATCACGCCATTCCCCGGTGGCGTGGTCCGGTCGGGGAGCAAGGTGGGATCGAAGTATGAAGGGCTCAAGGCCTCGACGAACGACGCCTTCTGCCCATCACTCGCCGGCCGAGCGCAGTCGGAGCTCGTCGGCGGTGCGGCCTGCGGCCTCGAGATCGTGATCGACGGCTGCGACGAGCCCGCGGTCGCCGCGGCGATGGCCGCCGGCATGCGGTCCGCCGCCGGACCGGGAATCATGGCCATTGCGGCGGGCAACTATGGCGGCAAGCTGGGAAAGTTCCACTTTCATCTTCGCCAGGTTCTCGAGCCATCCTGAACCCCCGCCGACTTGGGCTTCGCGGCGCCGCCCAGGTTTGATATTCCCCGAGGGTTCGGCCCGTCACCGCCTCCGCAGGGATTTCGCGCCATGTCCGATCGACCATCGCGTCAGGATCTCGTTGTCGCTCCGAAACGCTCGAATCTCGGAATCATGCTCGGCGCCGTCGCCAGCGCCGGCGTTGGATTTGCAGCCGTCTGGATGCTCGGCATCGGTCAGACGCGCATCCCGCCGGTCGAGCCCCTGACGCTGCCGGTGACGACCGTCGGCGAGACAACGGTCGAAATGCCGCCGGCTGATGAACCGAGTCGATTCGCCCCGGCCGCAGACACAAGCCCCACTCCGGCACCATCGGGCGAACACTCGCCAAGCAGCCGCTACGGCATCCAGCCGACCTCGCTCGAGAAGAGTGCCGCCGTCGTGCAGTCCTCCGGCACGGAGCCCCGCATGTCGAGGTTTTCACTCGCCGAGACTCCGCCGTCGCAGCCGGTCTCCGCGAGCGAGACGACCGACCTCGAGTCGCCAGCGGACGCCATCGAGCCTTCCCAGGCCGACGAATCCGGCGAGCCTGAGCCCGCGCCGGAAGCTTCTTCGGCCGCTCCCATCCCGCCGACGACGACCGACCTCGACCCCGACCCCGCCATCGATACCGCCGAAAACGCCGCTCAGCCGCCCACGGCGGAAGCCGCCCTCGAGGTCGATCCGAAGGCGGTCGCCGCGCCTCTGCCGGAAGACACGGCCGATCTGGCCGCGCCACCCCCGAACACTGTGCCCCCGGCCGCATTCCCGCAGCCGGATCTGCCACCGGCGAGCGTCGCACCCGTCCCTTCCCAGACCGAAACCGCCGCTTCCTCCCTGGGAGGCAATCCACTGCGTGGCCCACAAGCGACGCTCACGGCGGCCATCCCATATGCCGCCGCGCCGCCGATCACTCCGCCCGCCGCAAGCGACCCTGCGCTGCCGCCGGAGGCGATGCGTGCCGATCCCAACGCCATCTCGTCGGGCCAGGGTCGGCCCGGCCCGGTGCAGCTCGAGGGCGTGCAGGCTCCGCAGCTCACGGTCGAGAAGCGCGGGCCGCGTGAAGTGCAGGTCGGCAAGGCCGCCCGTTACGAGATTCTCGTGCGCAACGTCGGGTCGGCGGTCGCCCACGACGTGATGCTTCGCGACAGCGTGCCCTACGGCGCCGCGCTCGTCACGACCACGCCCCCGGCCAGCCCCGTCAACCCGGCCGCAGGCGGCCCGCCCGGCGACCTCGCCTGGATGCTCGGCTCGCTGCCGCCCGGCGGGCAGGCCCGCGTATCCATGGAAGTGATGCCCAAGCTCGAAGGAGACATCGGCAGCGTCGCCAGCGTCACCTTCCGAGCCGACGCCTCGATGCGGTCGCGGGCGACGAAGCCCGACCTTCGCCTCGACGCAGCCGACCCGAAGCCGGTGCTCATCGGCCGCGATGTGAAGCTCCCGATCACGATCACGAATCCCGGCACGGGCGTGGCCACGGGCGTGGTGCTCGAAGGGCTGCTCCCCGATCCGCTCACACATCGGGCGGGCAAGGAGCTCGAATTCGACGTCGGCCAACTGCAGCCCGGCGGCTCCCGCACTCTCGACCTCGCGCTCGGCTCCACCGGGCCCGGCGTGCACACCATCCGCCTCGTGGCCAGAGCCGACGGTCAGATCGAGGTCGAGAGGATCGTGAAGGTCGAAATCACTGCTCCCACGCTCGAACTCGAGGCCGAGATGCCGGCCCGCCGCTACCTCCAGCGGCCGGCCGTGTGCCTGATCGCGATGGCCAACACGGGCACCGCCCCGGCAAAGTCGGTCGAACTGGCGGCCCAGTTGCCTCCCGGCGTGAAGTTCGTGCGGGCCAACAACGCCGGCTACTACGACGAACGCACCCACCGCGTGCTCTGGAATCTCGAGGAGCTCCCCGCCGCCGAGCGCGGCACGGTGGAGCTCGTCGTGATGCCGGTCGATCTTGGCCCGCAGAAGATCGTGGCGGCCGCCCGCTCAGCCGACGGCCTCTCCGACCAGGTCGCCCACACGATCGAGGTCGAGGGCCTCGCCGCGGTCACCTTCGAGGTCACCGACAGCGAAGACCCGATCGAGGTCTCCGGCCTCACCGAATACGTGATCCGCGTGGGCAACCAGGGCACGAAGGCGGCCAGCGGCGTGCGGCTCTCGGCCACGATCCTCGGCGAAATGGAGCCCGTGGATGCGAAGGGACCGGCCGCGCACCGCATCGACAACCTCACCGTCTCATTCGAGCCGCTCGCCCGGCTCGCCCCCACGGAGGAAGCCGTCTACCGGATCCGCGTCCGCGGCCACCGCGCCGGTGACCAGCGCGTGCAGGTGCAACTGACCGCGACCTGGTCACGCGCGGGATGGGGCAGACCAATCCGGCGCTCATGCCG
>CAZDTC010000033.1:0-12093 GCA_964508125.1 uncultured Candidatus Kuenenia sp. | reverse complement strand
CTGGAAATGTCGTGCCCCGAAAGGGGTTGTGGGTTCGAGTCCCATGCCCTCCGCTCCACGCCGGCAATGCCCTCGTGGCCATGTCCGGCTGTGTCCGAGAGCCCGCCATCCTGGCGGGCGGCGCTTGAGACCCGATGGCCGTCCTGCTCGATATCAAGAACGCCTCGAAGCGGTACGGCGACCAGGTGCTCCTCGACGACACGTCGGCCACGATCACCGACGACGGCAAGGTCGGCTTCATCGGCCGCAACGGGGCCGGAAAGAGCACGCTCCTGAGGGTCATCCTCGGCGAGGAGGAGCTCGACTCGGGTGAGATCGCCCGCCACCCGAACCTGAAGCTCGGCTACCTTCGGCAGCACGATCCTTTCCTGCCCGGTGAGACCGCGCTCGACTTTTTGGTGCGGGACAGCGGCCGCCCCGACTGGAAGTGCGGCGAGGTGGCTGGCGACTTCGAGCTCACGACGCACCACCTCGCGGGCCCGGTGCAGAAGCTCTCCGGTGGCTGGCAGACCAGGCTCAAGCTCGCGGCCCTCCTGCTTCACGAGCCAAACCTCCTCCTGCTCGACGAGCCGACGAACTTCCTCGACCTGCGCACCCAGATCCTCCTCGAGCACTTTCTCAAGGACTACCGCGAGGCCTGCCTGATCGTGTCGCACGATCGGGCCTTTCTCAACGCTACCTGCGACCAGACGCTCGACCTGTCGCACGGCCGGCTCACCGTGTTTCCCGGCAAGGTCGAGGCATTCCTCGCACACCAGCGCGAGCAGGCCCTCCATGCGGAGCGGACCAACGCCGCCGTGCTGGCGAAACGGCGGCAGCTCGAGGACTTCATCGCCCGCAACAAGGCCCGCGCTTCCACCGCCTCGCGGGCAAAGTCGAAGAGCAAGCAACTCGAAAAGCTGGAACTGGAGGAGATCGTCGCCGACGCTCCGACGGCTGCGATCCGCTGCCCGGTGGTGACGCCCCGCCAGGGGCCGGCCGTGCGCTGCAAGGATCTCGTGATCGGCTATCCGGCCACAGACGGGCTCCCGGCCCGCACGATCGCCTCCGGGATCGACGTCGAGATCGTGCACGGCGCGCGGGCTGCGATCGTCGGCGACAATGGCCAGGGAAAGACGACGTTCCTGCGCACGCTCGTCGGCTCGCTTCCCGCGCTTGACGGCCAGGTGAAGTGGGGCTACGGCTGCGAGGTGGGCACCTACGCCCAGCATGTCTACACGCGCCTGCCGCCCGACGACACCGTGCTCGGCCATCTGGAGCGGGCGGCCCGGCTCGGCACCAAGCAGCAGCAGATCCTCGATCTCGCGGGCGCGATGCTCTTCCGGGGCCGCGCCGTCGAGAAACGGATCGGCGTGCTCTCGGGCGGCGAACGGGCGCGGCTCTGCATGGCGGGGTTGCTCCTCGGGCCCTTCAACGTGCTCGTGCTCGACGAGCCGGGCAACCACCTCGATGTCGAGACGGTCGACGCCCTCGCGCAGGCGCTCGTCGATTATGCGGGCACGGTGATCTTCACGAGCCACGATCGCTCCTTCATGAACACCGTGGCGACGAACGTGATCGAGGTCGGCGATGGCCGCGTGGTGAACTCGCTCGGCAGCTATGCCGACTATCTGGCGGGGGTGAACCGCGAGATCGATGCGGCAGAGTCGGCGAGTGGCCGCGGTCGCCGGGCGGCGCCTCCCGGACGGAGCGGTTCGCCTTCTCGCGCCGGGGTGAAAAAGTCCTCTGCCCGTGGCGAACGAGAGGTGCGGAAGGAGATCGCGAACCTCGAGCGCACGATTCAGCGCCTCGACACCGACAAGCGGGCCCGGCACCAGGCGTTGCTTCTGGCCACGGATCCTGCCGAGGCCGTCCGCCTTCACGCCGAGATGACGGAAGTCGCCGAAAAACTATCCGCGGCCGAGGAGCGGTGGCTCGCGCTCCAGGAGGAACTCACGACGGCGGGGTGAGGGCTCGTGGGGCCCGTGGGGCAAGCGTCCCGCTTGCCAAGGCTCTTTGGCAACCGGGACGGTCGCCCCACGGGGTGCGGGTGTTATTCTGTGGCTCCCCGTGGAGCATGGGCATGGATTCGATCAGCCGACACGAACAACTCCTGCGGGTCTTCCACCTCGTCGACATGCTTTTCGGCGCTCGTCGGCCGCTCTCGATCGCGGAGCTCAAGCAGGGGCTTCGCGACCGTGGCGTGATCGACGACATGTCGGAAAAGAACATTCGCCGCGATGTCGACTTTCTCGCCAAGTTCGGCTACGCCGTGAAGCGGTCGCAGGTGAAAACGCCCCGCGGCAAGACCTGCCACGCCTGGTCAATCGAGCCGGGCCGCGGCAAGGGAGAGCTGTCGTCGCCCGCGGTGTCGCTCCCGGAACTGCTCTCGCTCGTGGTGGCCCGGGAGTTTCTCGCCCCGCTGGCAGGAACGTTTTACTGGCGCGGCATCAGCCAAATTCTCGCCAAGGTGGAGGGCATCGCCACGCCGGACCTTTTGGCCTACGTCGAGGCGCACAGGGAGGGCCTCGTCGTGCATCCACGGCGCGGGGCGGCGAAGTATGCCTCGCGGATGCTCAACGCCATCAACCGGGCGATTCTCGGCTCGCTCGAGCTCGCGATGAGATACCAGGGGCTGGCCGACGATGAACCGAAGCGGATCGTGATCCGGCCGGAGGCGCTCGTGGTGTACGACGGCAGCGTGTACATCGCCGGCCATCGTGCGCCGGGCAAAAAAGCCGCCCGCCCCGACGATGCCATCCGCTTCTTCAAGCTCGATCGGATTCTCGACGCCAAGCCGTCTGCCAGAAAATTTGCACGGCGTGGGGCCCCGGTCGATGCTCTCCTTGCCGACAGCATCACGCTGTTTCGCTCCTCCGATCCGCCGCGGAGGTACCGGCTCCGCATCGATGCCGCCCGGGCCCGCTGGGCCCGTGAGAAGCCTTTTCATCCACGCCAACGGGTCGAGGAGGCCGATGACGGCGCGATCGTCGTCGAGATCGACCGGGCCTGGGACGAGGAGATGCTCCCGCAGCTGCTCGCACTCGGCGAGCACGTCGAGGTTCTCGAGCCCGAGGACGCGCGCGACCGGCTCCTCGAGTCGGCCCGGCGGATCGCCGCAAAGTACATGTGCCACCACCTCCGCTCGTTCGAGGAATCCTATGTGCAGCAATGATCGTCGGGGGCTGCGGTCGCGCCGGCAATTCGGGGTGGACTCACTTGCCGCCGTGGCGGCGGCGTCGGGCTTGATGGGGAGCGCCCGTGGCCAGTCGGTTGTCGAGACCGATGCGGGCATCCTCGCCGACTACGCCCACGCCCGCGATCCCGCGACCCGCACCGAGCTTGTGGCCGAAGGCGAGCTCGCCGGCGGCACGTTTCGCACGCATCGCCTCGTCAGCCAGACGTGGCGAGGCACCGAATGGATGCACGAGCTTTCGATCTTCGCGCCGGCCGCCCTGCCGGCCGACACCGACACGATGCTGCTCTGGATCGACGGGGGAAAGGCCGGCCGCCTCGACGACCTGGGCACCACGCCGGGCGACGCGCTCAAAACGTTGGCGATGGCCGCCACCGCCGCCGGCCTTCCGGCCGCCGTCGTGCGGCAGGTGCCCTTTCAGCCGATGTTCGACGGCCTCGTGGAGGACGACCTCATCGCCCACACATTCGTGGAGTACAGCCGCACCGGCGATCCCTCGTGGCCCCTGCTCCTGCCCATGGTGAAGGCTGCCGTCGAGGCGATGACGTCGGCCGCCGCAGCCGCTCGCGATGCTTGGGGGATGGTGATCAAGGGCTTCGTCGTCGCGGGAGCGAGCAAGCGAGGCTGGACGACGTGGCTCACGGCTGCCGTCGATGAGCGGGTGCGGGGCGCGATGCCGATGGTGATCGACATGCTCTCACTGGAGCGGCACGTGGAGCTGCAGCATGCGAGCTTCGGGGGCATGTCGGAGGCGCTCGAGCCGTATACGAGCGTGGGCATCGAGAAACTGCTCGGATCGCCACGGGGCCGCGAGTTGATCGAGATCGTCGATCCCTACACCTACCGCGACCGCATCGTGCAGCCCAAGGTGATCGCGCTCGGCACAAACGATCCCTACTGGCCGCTCGGGGCGCTCGATCTGTATTTCGACGGGCTCGCCGGCCCGAAGTGGGTCTCCTACGCTCCAAACGCCGGGCACGGCCTGCCGGTGATGCACGTTGGAGGTCTCGTGGCGGCACTCGGTCGCCACGTGACCGGTGCCGAGAGGTTGCCCGACGTCGACTGGAGCTTCGAACGCACGGCGACCGCCGCGGCCTGCGTCGTGCGGGCGACTCCCGAGCCCGCCGAGGTGTTCGTGTGGCACGCCGCAGCCGAGTCGCGCGATTTTCGTCAGGCCCGCTGGACGGCCGCACCCGTGGGCAGAGCCGAGGGCGTGTGGCGGGCAGACGTCGACCGGCCGTCGCGTGGATTCCGGGCAATGCTCGTCGAATGCCGGTATCCGCGCGAGCCGCTGCCGCTGTTGCTCACCACGAGCGTGCATGTGCAGCAGGCTTCGACGTGACTCTCCGAGGGAAACCGATGGATCGTCTTCCCGCGCTCTCCCCGGCCGAACTCGCCGTCCGCATCGCCGCCGCCCCCAAGGCGGAACTTCACGTGCACATCGAAGGCACGCTCGAGCCGGAGCAGGCCTTCGCGATCGGACGCCGCAACGGCATTCCCCTGCCCTACGAGTCGCCGGAAGCGATGCGCCGGGCCTACGCCTTCAGCGACCTGCAGAGTTTTCTCGACATCTACTATGCCGCCGCCGCGGTGCTCCGCACCGAGGAGGATTTCCACGACATGGCGTGGGCCTATCTGGAGCGGGCCCATGCCGACAACGTCGTGCGGGCCGAGATCTTCTTCGACCCGCAGACGCACACGGCCCGCGGCGTGGCCTTCGAGACGGTCGTGAGGGGCCTCGGCCGAGCCCTCGAGAGGGCTCGCCGCGAGCTTGGCGTCTCCGCGGCCTTGATCATGTGCTTCCTCCGGCACCTATCGGAGCGTGAAGCCTTCGAGACGCTCGAGCAGGCGGAGCCGTTTCGCGCTCACTTTCTCGGCGTGGGGCTCGACTCCGGTGAGCGCGGCAATCCGCCGGAGAAGTTCCGCGATGTGTTCGCCCGCTGCCGCCGGCTGGGACTCCACGTCGTGGCTCACGCCGGCGAGGAGGGGCCGCCGGCCTCCATCGCTGGAGCCCTCGACGTGTTGGGCGCCGAGCGGATCGACCATGGAGTGCGCTGCCTCGAAGACGACGCGGTCGTGGCCCGGCTCGTCCGCGACAGGATTCCGCTCACGGTGTGCCCGTTCTCGAACGTGAAGCTCCGCGTGTTCGACACGCTCGCCCGCCACTCGCTCCCCCGCCTTTTGGCCGCTGGCCTGCGCGCCTCGGTGCACTCCGATGATCCGGCCTACTTCGGCGGCTACGTCAACCAGAATCTCGTCGAATCGTGTGCCACGCTGCAGCTCACGGTGCAGGACGCCTACACGCTGCTCCGCAACAGTCTCGACTCGAGCTTTCTCGAGCCCTCGGCGATCCGCCGCCACGTCGATCGGCTCGACGAGGCGTTTTGTGGGTGATCATCGGACCGGAACGGCAGCCAAGACGGTCGCCTCACGTGGGGCGACCGTCCCGCTCGCCGAGATGTGCCATCACACCGCCGCCATCAGCGCTCCGAGCGGAACCTCGACCCAGTCGGGACGGTTGGTGAGTTCGTAGGCCAATTCGTAGAGCGCCTTGTCGAGCTTGTACGCTGCGAGAATCGTATCGGCTGCCGCCGCATCGGCCGGCCACCAGGCGTGGCCGTGCGCGAGCCGCCGATATGCGTCGAGAAAACAAGTCTCCAGCAGGCGCAGGTGGGCGGCATCGTATCTCCCGGAGCCGACGCGGGCTGCATGCCGCAGGAGGTAGTCGAACGACCGACACATCCCGGCCACGTCCTTGAGCGCAGTCATCCTCCTCCGCCGGTCGGCGAGCGATCGGCCGGGTTCCCCCTCGAAGTCGATCACGAGCGGTTGAGGACCGGGTTCACGAAGCAGCACCTGTCCGAGATGGTAGTCGCCGTGGATTCGGATCAGCGCGCCCCACGGATCGATGGCGGCGAGGCCGCCGAGCGTCGCTTCGATTGCAGCCCGCCGGGCGAGTAGTTGCTCCATGGCCTTCGCGACGGCCGGAGAGAGCGATGGCAGTCGCGTTGCCGCGAGGGTGAACACGTGCGCCGCGTGGTCGAGCATGCGATCCGCCTCGGCCCGCCGGTCGGCGCCGGATGGCTTCTGTGGCGCGAAAGCTGCGATGTCGGGCCGCGACGCGAGCGTGCGGTGCATTTCCGCGGTCGCCAGGCCGAGCGCGGTCACGACTCCCATAAGGTCCTGTCGGCCAGGGCCGGTGAGCCCGCCGCCGGCCACGAGCGGCACCAAGTGATCCCAGGCGGTCACGCATCCGGTGGCAAACTCGTGCATGGTCGCGACGGCGAGCGAAGCCCCTGCGGCAGGGGCATACTCGAGCCAGCCCAAAAAACGGGGTGTGCCGGCCCAGGGGGCCTCGCGGACAAAAAACTCTCCCACCTCCACCTCCGGCTGGATGCCCGGGCGGCAGCGGCGGAAAATTTTTACGGTTCGTGCCCCGCCCGCATGTTCCACGAGCAGCGATGTGTTGGAGGCGTCGCCTCCGAGCGGAGACACGCGCGTGACGGCGCCGCTCGGCACGTAAGCCCCGGGCATGGCGGGGTGACCGCGAAACATTCCCTCGTGTCCTGCGAGCGTCGCCCCGGCCTGAATTGCATCCACGAGCCAGGCGGCCAAGCCGGCATCGCAGGCCGCGTCGGCATCGTTGGCGAGCGGCGCCACGTAGCGGTCGGTCGCATCCGCAGTCGCGACATCGAGCATCGCCAGGCACACGTCCGTGCCAGGTATCAAAGCCTGGTCGCCGATCGCCAGGCGGGAAAGGGCCGCCCCTTTCCCGGCGAACCAGCGGGCCTGCGGGAGCCAGGCGGTGATGCGGGCGACGTCGATCACACAGCCTCCGGCCCCTCGACGGCCGTCGCGCCGACAAGCCTGTAGACCTGCACAGGATGGTCAGGCGAGCACTCGATCGTGATCGCATCGAGCGGCCACGTCAGATCCTCTCCGGTGAGCAGGTCGTGCGCCACCACGGCGGAGGCGGCGCCGAGAGCAAGTGCGGCGCCGTCGAGCATGAGGCGACCCTGGCGGATTTCCGCGGGCTTGAGGTTCACCACGACGAGCACCGTGTTGCCCGTCGCCGGATCATGGCGGCACCAGGCAAGCAGGTGATCGTCGTCGATCTCCTGCACGAGCGGTGGCCGCACGCGCTGGAGCGCCGGCTCCGTGCGTCGGATCTCGTTGAGCCGGCGGATGAAGGGAGCGAGGCTCTCGGGCGCATCGAGGTTCCAGGTCTTGATCTCGTACTTTTCCGAGTCGAGATACTCCTCGCTGCCGGGCTCACGGGGCGTTGCTTCGAGCAGTTCCATCGCCGGTCCGTAGATGCCCCAATTGCCCACGGAAAGCGCCGCGAGCGTGAGCCTCGCCTCGAACATCGCCGCCCCGCCCTGCTGCAGGGTGGCATGGAGGATGTCGGGCGTGTTGGGCCAGAAGTTCGGGCGGAAAAAATCGGCCACGGGCGGCGTGGTCACCTCCACGAGGTAGTCGGCCGTCTCCTGTTTTTCCGTCCGCCAGGTGAAGTAGGTGTACGACTGCGTGAAGCCGAGCTTCGCCAGGCGATACATCGTCTTCGGCCGGGTGAAGGCTTCCGAGAGAAAGAGCACGTCCGGGTGCACACGGTGGATGTCGTTGATCAGCCACTCCCAGAAGGCAAACGGCTTCGTGTGCGGGTTGTCGACGCGGAAGATCTTCACGCCCTGCTCCACCCAAAATCGAAACACGTCGCGGACCGCCTCCCAGAGCCTGTGCCATTGCTCGCACTGAAAGTCGAAGGGAACGATGTCCTGGTATTTCTTGGGGGGATTCTCCGCGTAGGCAATCGTGCCGTCGGCACGGTGGCGAAACCATTCGGGATGCTCCCTCACCCAGGGATGATCGGGCGAGCATTGCACGGCGATGTCGAGCGCGATCTCGATGCCGAGCGCCTCGGCCCGGCGGCGCAGGCGCTCGAAGTCGGCGAAGGTGCCGAGTGCGGGATGGATCGCGGTGTGCCCCCCTTCGGCGCCGCCGATGCCCCACGGGCTGCCCACGTCGTCGGGAGCGGCCTCGAGAGCATTGTTGCGGCCCTTGCGAAACGAGCGGCCGATGGGATGAATCGGCGTGAGATACAGCACGTCGAACCCGAGCCCGGCCACGTAGTCGAGACGGTCGGCAAGATCGACGAGCGTGCCGTGCTTTCCTGCCGGGCCCCACGAGCGTGGAAACACCTCGTACCACGCGCTGCACCGGGCCTTCTCGCGGTCGACCCACAGCGGCCGCGGTGGATCGAGCCGCGTCTCGTCGCGCCGGTCGGCGTAGAGCGACATCAGCTCGCGGAGCCGCGGGCTCGTCACTGCGTCGCGCCAGTCCGGGGAGCGCACGGCGAGGGCGAATGACTCGATCTCACGCGCCACTGCCGGTGGCGCGAGGTGCGCGGCGGCCGCCACGATCCGGGAGCCCCCGACAAGTTCCACGTGCAGATTCTCGCCGGCGGCGTCGCGCCGGCCGAGGTCGCGCAGCCACGTGGCAAACACATCGACGCGGGCGGCCACGGCATACTGCCAGGAGCCGATCCGGTCCGCCACGAATGAAGCCATCCAACGGTCGTTGCCCTGGCACTCCATCGGCACGGCCTGCCACTGGCCCGAGTCGCCGTGTCGCACGAGGAGTCGGCATTCGAGCTCCTCGTGGCCGTCGCAAATGATGTCGGCCTCGATCGCGACGATGTCGCCCCGGATCCGCTTCGCGGCGAACCGGCCGCCGTCGACCTCGGGAAACACGCGATCGATCGCCACGCGCCGCCGCCAGGCGGAGGGAAAGTCCTGCTGTCGCTCCGTCACCTCGTCGCTCCATCAGCCAGCCGGATCAAAGCTTCCGCGAGCCGGCAGTGTAGAAAGTCCGCCGCAAACGTGCATGACTACCGAAACACGGCCATTTCGGCGGTCAGGCCCGGACCGAAGGCGAGGGCCACGCACGGCCTCGGCGCCCCTGCCGCCATCAGTCGCGCGAGGATAAACAGGATCGTGGCGCTCGACATGTTGCCGTGCGCGGCGAGCACGTGGCTGGATGCATCGAGCGCGCCGGGCGCGAGCGCGAGGGCCTCGGCGACGCTCGTCAGCACCCGCGGGCCGCCCGGATGCACGGCCCACGAGCGGACATCCGTGAGCGCGAGTCCCACCCGGGCGAGGCCGTCGGCGACGACGGAGCCGATGTGCCGGCGGATCGTGTCGGGCACCTGGGCCGACAGCGACATCTCGAACCCGTGGTCGCCGATGAGCCACCCCATCTGATCGGCCGATCCCGGCAGGATCCGCGATCCCTGCCCGAGGAGCCGCCACTTCCCGGGCTCGGCTGCCCGTGCGTGACCGGGCCCGACGCCCACCACCGCCCCCGCCCCGTCGGCGAAAATGCTGTTGGCAACCACGGAATCGGTGCGGTGACCGTACTGGAAGTGCAGGCTGCAGAGCTCGACGCACACCACCAGCACGATCGCCTTTGGATCGGCCGTCGCGAAGGCGTCGGCCACGCGCAGGGCATTGAACGCCCCATGGCAGCCCATGAACCCGACGTGCGTCCGTTGCACGCCGGCGGGCAGCCCGAGCGCCGCGACGACGTCGAGGTCGAGACCGGGATTCGCGAACCCCGTGCACGAGCAGGTGACGAGGTGCGTGACCGCGCACCCTGCGACGACACCGGCGTCGAGCGCGGCCCGAGCCGCTTCGATCGCCAACGGGGCAGCCGCTGCGCGATACCGCTCCATCCGCGCCGCGGTGGTGGGGCCGGCGTCGTCGGCATCGCCCGCCGGGGGATAGAAGCTCTGGGCAAAGGGCTCGAGGGCGGGCTCTTCGAGGAGCACCGACGCTCTGCTCTGAATCTTCGTCTGGCGATAGATCGCGCTCAGCGTGCGCTCGCGGCCCGGCTCGGCGTTGTTGAACCCCGCCGCGAGCGTGGCGGCGTCGGTCTGGGCGATGCTGCGCGGCGGCGTCGCCGTGCCGAGGCCGAGGATGGCCAGACTCATGGGAGCCTCCCGGCGCCGACGAGCCACGGCAGCACGCTCGCCGCCACGCGCGGCGCCACCTGCGCGATGCGCACGGCGTTGGCGAGGAGACGCGGAGAGCGGACGGCGCGGGCCACGCCGCGACAGCGGGCATGGCGGGAGCCGAACAGCCGCTCGTGGCCCGACTGGTAGCGGGCTGCACATGCGGCCGGGCAGGCCGTGCTGGCAGCTGCCTCGGCGAAGACGCGGGCACTCGCGAGGGCCCAGCCGATTCCCTCGCCCGTGAACGGCTCGACGTAGGCCGCGGCGTCGCCGATCCGCACCACGGCATCGCAGCCACCGACCGTGAGCGGTGAGCGGTGCGTGAGCGGCGGCGTGGCCCGCACGTGGGCTGCGTGCAATGCTGCGGATGGAATCGGAGCCCGCTCGGGCCCGAAAGCCTCGCGGAGGATCCCGGTGATCGCCGCCGCCGGCGAGCCGGCTGCGGCCACGGCCGCCGGTGCCACGGCGGCGGCGACATCGAGGCGGCCGTCCTCGAGGCGCACGAGCCCCACGTAGCCCTGCCTGCCGACAGCCATCACGAGCTCGCCGGCGGGAAAATCTGCTGCGTCGGCCGGCAGCGTGGCGCCCAGCCCGATGCGCCGGGTGGCAGCCCTCTGCCGCGGCCGGTCGCATGATCGGCCGGCCGGGGTCTCCGCGGAGCGGGTGACCCGGATCGCATCGGCGAGGCCGGCGGCGATCACGACGACGCGGGCCCGGAGTCGAATCGGGCCGGCCCCGGCCGGGCGGGCCTCGACGTCGGCGATGCCGTCGCTGTCCACGTGAATCGTGGCCACGGTCAGTTCCGGAAGCCAGCCTGCGCCGGCGGCGATGGCGGCCGTCACGAGCGCCGTATCGAGCGCCTCGCGCGAGACGGTTCCGCCGGCGGGCATGGCGATGCCGGCCTCGTGGCCGCCGGCCACGAGGCGGACCGCGGCGAGGGGCACGGCGGGCGGCAGCGTGCCCGCGGGAAGATCGAGCGCGGCAAGCTCGTCGAGTGCGGCGGCGGAGAGACAGCAGCCGCACACTTTCGGCCGTGGAAAACCCGAGCGGTCGACGATCAACACCCGCCAAGCGAGGCGCACGAGCCGCAGCGCCGTCGCCGCCCCGGCCGGACCGCCGCCGATGACAAGACAGTCCCAGGGTTCGAGCGTGGCGGCGGTTGCCGTGTGCGTCGCTGCAATCATGGGCTCACCATGACTGGCTGGCGCCACGTGATCAGCACGCGCTCGGGCCATGTCGCCGTGATCCGCAACGCGGGGAGCC
The DNA here is from genome assembly GCA_964508125.1 of uncultured Candidatus Kuenenia sp. GTDB lineage: Bacteria > Planctomycetota > Planctomycetia > Pirellulales > UBA1268 > RGVT01. Next base: position 646 of record CAZDTC010000033.1, on the reverse strand, counting down.
CGGCTTGCTCCATGAGCAGGCGATATTCCGGGAGCGTGCGGGCGGCACGCACCGACAGAGGTCCATCGACCTGGGCCACCCGTGAGCGCGTGAGCACGCGCGTGGCGAGGTGGGCAAGCAGCAGTCCCCGCCGGCTGCGCACGAGGTCGGAAATGACGCCGCCCAGCGTCGCCGCCTGGGCGAGCGAGCGGACCGTCGCAGCCGCCGCGTCGTCGTCGAGATGATGCACAAACAGCGAGGTCACGGCCACGTCGCAGTCGGGGCAGCCTTCGGCCAGCACGTCGCACACCTCGAACGAGACGTTTTCCACGGCCGACTTGGCCGCGTGCTCGGCCGCCCGCGCGGCGGCCCGCGGGCTGATGTCGATCCCGGTGACGTGGAAGGCCGGCCCCAGCCGGCGGGCGAGCGCCACGGTCACGTCACCGCCGCCGCAGGCGACGTCGACCACATGGAGCGGCCTGGTGGCGCGCCGGCCAGGCGACGCCAGGCGGTTGATCGCCCGCGCCAGGGTGAACGCCGTCAGGGAGAGGGCGTTGATCGTGCCGAGTGCGCGAAGCGCCGCGAGGTGCTCGCCGGCGTCGAGCGACGGGTCGTCCATCAATTCGGGCGATCGCGACTGCGCAACGGACCAGCGACTCGGCACGGC
>CAZDTC010000032.1:0-12350 GCA_964508125.1 uncultured Candidatus Kuenenia sp. | reverse complement strand
GAGCCCCGGGGCCGCCAGCGGCAGCACCACGTGCCAGAAGGCACCGGCCCGCGAGCAGCCGTCGATCCGGGCGGCCTCCTCCAGTGCCGGCGGGATCGTGTCGTAGAAGCCCTTCATCTGCCACACGCAGAACGGCAGCGCGGTGGCCGTGTAGAACACCATCAGCCCCAGCCACGTGTTCACGAGGCCAAGCCGGGCGATGAGGATGTAGAGCGGCAGGAGCAGCATCGTGGCCGGAAACATCTGCGTGGTGAGGATCGCGAGCATCGTCGCCTGGCGGCCGACGAAGTGGAAGCGGCTGAAGGCGTAGCCGGCCGTGGAGGCGAGCGCCACGCCGGTGAGCGTCACGAGGGCCGAGACCACGAGCGAGTTGCCGAGCCACGTGAGGAACGGCTGCTCCGTGAACAGCTGCACGTAGCTGGCGAGCGTCCAGTCGGCCGGGATGATCGCCAGGTCGGTCGACCGCAGGCGATTCCCGGGCCGCAGCGAGATCGAGACCACGTTCAGCACCGGATAGATCGAGATCGCCACGAACACCAGCAGCACGGCATGCCGGAGGAGCGTGATCGCGCGGGGCTCTCTCATGGCACGCGGTCCTAGCGGTAGACGCTCTCGGTGGCCTGCGACCGTTGCAGGAACACGAGCGAGAAGGCGAGCAGGATCAGGAACATCACGGTCGAGAGAGCCGCGCCGTAGCCGTAGCGGTAAAGATTGAACACCGACTTGTAGACGTGCGACACGAGGATGTGCGTCGAGTCCTGCGGCTCGCCGCCGTTGGACACGAGCCAGATCACGTTGAGATTGTTGAATGTCCAGATCGCGCCGAGCGTGGCCGCCGGCAGGAGGACGGGCTTGAGCAGCGGCAGCGTGACGTGCCAAAACTGCTGCCAGCGCGACGCCCGGTCGATGCGGGCCGCCTCGTAGAGCTCCTGAGGAATGCCCTGCATGCCGCCGAGCGCGATCACCATCATGAACGGGAAGCCGAGCCACACGTTCGTGAGCACGCAAGCCTCGAAGGCCCGGAGCGGCTCGCCGAGCCAGTTGACGGGCGCGACTCCCAGCGACTTCCCCAAGAGCAGGTTCACCGCGCCATACTCGTAGTCGAACATCCCCCGCCAGGTGAGCGCGGTGATGTAGGCCGGCACGGCCCAGGGGATGATGAGCAACAGCCGGTAGATCGCCTTGCCGCGCACCGGGCCGTTGAGGGCCACGGCCAGGAGCACGCCGATCGCCACGTGGCAGGCCACGTTCACCGCCGTCCACACGAGCGTCTTCACGAACACGCCCGTGGGGCCCCAGAGCCGCCCGTCGGCGAGCACCTCGGCGTAGTTCTGCAGGCCCACGACCCGCCAGTCGCGAAACCGCGTGAGCGACATGTCGGAGAGCGAGAGCACGAGGTTCGAAAAAAACGGAAACACGATCACGGCGAAGATCATCACCACGGCCGGCAGCGCGAAGAGGTAGGCCGTGCGGTTGGTCCGCAGGTCGCCGAGCAATGCCAGGAACGAGGGCCACTGCCAGACGAGCAGCGCCGCGAGGCCGACGGCGGCGAGCACCTTGAGGATCGGCACGGAGACGTCCGGCTCGGCCTCCCGATGCATGGCCGCGATGAACCGCTCGGCGTCGGCCTGCATTCGCGTGGCCGCGGCCGCCGGTTCGAGCGCGCCGCCGAGCACCGCCTGGTATCCGGGCCGCATGCCGTCCCACACGGCCCGCAGCTCCGTGGCCACCGGCATCAAGCGGCCGTTCTCAAGCTGGGCCCGCGAGGCTGCGAGCGTGGCGTCGGCCTTGAACAAAGGGTCGTCCCAGGCCGACTTCCGGGCGGGCAGCATCCGCAGCCGGTTCACAAGCCGCCGCTGGGCCGCGTCGCTCGTCACGTGGCGCACGAAATCGATCGCCGTCTCGGCCGCTTCACTGCGGGCGTTGGCGTTGAGGGAGTAGCCCTTCGGGGCGATCATCGGCCGCATCGGCGCGCCCGTCGCGTCGACGGTCGGCAGCACGGCGACGGCGGCGTCGATCTCCGGGATGGCGAGGTAGTCGGACCAGCTCCAGTCGCCGTTGATGATCATCGCGGCCCGGCCGGTCTTGAAGAGCGAGTCGGCGAGCTCGTAGTCGCAGTTGGCCGGCACGACGCGGTGCACCTCCCGCAGGTCGCGGATGAAGGCCAGCGCCGCCTCCATCGCCGGGGCGTCGAGCGCGGGCACGGGGGGCTTCGCCTCCGGCTCACGAAACACCCAGCCTCCAAAGCCGGTGAGGAACGGCACGGCGAAGTAGGGCTCGGTGAAGTTCCACACCAGCCCGTAGCGGTCGCGGCGGCCGTCGCCGTCGTCGTCGACGGTGCCCTGCCGGGCGAGCCGCACGAGGTCGTCGGTCGTGCGGGGCGGCTCGGGCACGAGCCGCCGGTTGTAGACGAGCGCCAGGTGGTTGCCGAAGCGGTCTCCCACCTGCACGAGGTCGCGGCCCGGCCGCCCGCCCCGCGCGGGAAGAAACGTGAGCGCGCCCGCCACGAAGCCCTCGTGGGTGTCGGCGGGAAACCAGGCCGACAGATCGCGGATGATGCCCATCGTGTGGAACGTGTCGATCACGTCGGACGGGCCGTAGACGAGCTCCGGGCCTCCGCCGGCGAGCGCCGCCGCCTGGAAGCCGCTGCGCAGCTCTTCCGTCTCCTTGTAGAGGGCGCGGATCCGCACGCCCGGATGCTCGGCCTCGTAGCGGGCGATCTCGTCGGCGAGAAGCTCGCGCTCGGCCGGCCGCGACTGGTGCCAGATCGTGATCGTGAGCCGGTCGTCGCGGGCTTGGCAGCCGACCGCCGCCGCGACGGCAGCGAGGGCGAGCACGAGGGCCGTGGGCGTGCGCATGGCGGCGGTCAACGGGTGCGCCGCATCACGACGGCTTCCAGCGGCGGGATCGTCACGCTCGTCCCCGCGGCGTCGGCCTGCACGAGCACCTTCGCGACCTCGCCCGATGCCGAGAAGGCCTGCACGTAGGCTCCGTCGCCGGCGGGAATCCTCCACGTGTGGGCCGCGTCGCCACGGTTGAACGCGACGAGCAGCACCTCGTCGCCGGCCGTGCGGCGGAAGGCGAGGAACTTGGCCGCATCGTCTGCCGGCAGGAAATCGATCGTGCCACGGCGCAGGGAGTTGCTCTGGAGGCGGAGTCGCACCGCCGCCCGGTAGAACCCGAACAGCGACTGATCAAACGCCACCGCATCGGCGGAACGCGGGCGGCCGAGGGGGTGGGCCTGCTGGTCCGCGAACGTCATCCCGGGCCAGACCATCGGCATCCTGTCGCAGGGATCGTCGGCGCCCCACATCCCGGCCTCGGTGCCGTAGTAGATCATGGGAGCGCCGACGTAGGTCATCTGCATGAGCGCCACCATCCGCTGGATCCGCCGCTCGGCGTCGGTCGGCTTGCGGACGTCGTAGTCGGGCCTGCCGCGCGGTGACACGGAGATGTCGTAGTCGAACCTGTCCGGCTGCTCGTACTGCCGGCGGCCTGCGTTCACGATCATCGACGGGAGCCGGTCGGTGTCGTGGGAATCGACGAGGTTCAGGAGCCCGTAGCGCACCTCCGGCGGGTGGTCCTCGAGACGGTCGCTCAGCTGCCGTGTCGCCGCGGTCGCCGACAGCGAGCCGTCGACGAGGAAGCCCTTCACCGGGAAGGCGAAGCCGAAATAGTTCATCGTGGCGTCGAAGGAGCCGTCGACGAGAAAGTGGCTGGCCTCCTCCCACTCCTCGGCGACGGTGTAGGCCGCCGGGTTGAGCGCGAGCACGGCGGCGTGCCAGTCGCGCCAGAAGGCCACGGGCACCTCCCGGGCCACGTCGAGCCGCCAGCCGTCGATGCCGTCACCCGGGTCGCCGTCGCCGTCGGGATCCATCCACCGGCGCGTCGCGGCCAGGATGTATTGCTTCGGCCCCGGATGAAGATCCTTGCCGTCGGCGGCGTCGGCGAATTCCGGCAGCGTGTCGATGCCCCACCACGACTTGTAGCGGAACTCGTTGGCCGGCGTGGCCGGATCGTCCCAGGCCTGGACAGTGTACCACGACGTGTAGGGCGACTCGCGCTGCTTTTCGCGCAGGTCGCGGAACGCGAAGAAGTCGCGGCCCGTGTGGTTGAACACGCCGTCGATCACGATGCGGATGCCGCGCTCGTGCGCCTGCTTGAGAAGCTCCAAAAACAGCCGGTCGGCCGCCGTCCATCGCCAGGTTTTTGGATCGCTCGTCTCGGTTTGCATCGCGGCGAGGTCGCCCGCCGGGTCGGGGCCGAAGTGCGGATCGACGTGATGGAACGAACTGCCGTCGTACTTGTGGAGCGAGCGGGCGTGGAACACGGGATTGAGGTAGATCGCGTTGATTCCCAGGTCCTCGAGGTAGCCGAGCCGGTCGATGATGCCCTGGATGTCGCCGCCGTAGCGGCGGTGGAACACGCCGTGTTCGAAGAAGTTTGCGCCGAGTTTCTCCTCCCACGGCGCCCGGGCGTACCAGTCGCCGGTCCACGGCGAGACCGCCCACGTGTCGGGCACCACATCCTCGAGCGATTCGCGCGTCGGGTCGTTGGCGGGATCGCCGTTGGCGAACCGCTCCGGGAAGATCTGGTAGAAGACCGCATCGGCCACCCAATCGGGCACATGCTCGAGCGTCACCGCCTGCCCGGTCGCGGGCTGCGGTGGATCCGCGGTGCGCCAACATCCGAGGGCGAGCGACAACACCGCCCCGGCCACCAGCGTTGCGCAGGCAGCGACATGCCCCGTGCGCGGCCCGCGACGAACTCCCCGGCGTTTCCTATGGCCCACGATCTGCATGCGACACCCCGACGCTTCGAGCGGGCGGCCGTGAGGCGGCCGCATCCCAGCAATCCGGGTATTGGAGCCTACGGTTCGTCGTTCGGGAAGGTGGCCCGCCAGGAGCCGACCGATACCTTGCTGCCGCCGCAGGTTTTTCCTACCTTCGAATTTTTCGCAGACCTCGACGTGAAAATTCCCCGGGTGCTGGATACTGTGGGGTGGGAGGTGGTGCCGCCATGGCCTTCAATGTCGCTGCGTTCGTCCGAGTGAGTCGCCGCATCGTCCTGGCACTCGCCTGCGTCGCCGCGCTTCCCTGGTGCTCCCGGGCCGCGGCGGCCGCGGGCGAATCGGCGCCGGCGATCCTGCAGTGGTTCGAGTCGGGATACACGACCCAGGAACGGCGGGTCGCCGACCTGTTCATGGCCGGCTACGGGTCGGTATGGCTGCCGCCCACCGGCCGGGCCGACTCGGGCAATCAGTCGGTCGGCTACGACGTGTTCGACCGCTTCGACCTCGGCTCCGCGGGCAGCCCGACGCTGTATGGCACCGAACGCGGTCTGCGCAGCCTCACCAGCGCGGTCCAGCGGACCGGCGGCAGCGTCTACCTCGATCTCATTTGGAACCACAACGGCTTCAGCGACCGCGATCGATCCGGGTTCGTGTCGCAGGGCGGCTATCCGGGGTTTGTGCTGACCCGTACGGGGGCGCCCGACGGCGACTTTCACGCCAAGACCGACACGGGCGACTTGAACGGCCGCCTCTCCGGGCTGATCGACATCAAGCACGAGACGAACTTCACGTACATCCGCACGCCGGTCGACGCGACGGACTCGCGCAACATCCCGGCGGGCACGATCTGGAACCGGCCGGTGGCGACCAACCGGCGGTTTTACCCCGACGCGGCCCTGCCCGGCACCACGGCCCTCAATCCGCTCACCGGCCAGACCGTCACGCTCCGCCAGTTCAACACCGCCGATCCGACGGCCGGCGACCCGGTGATGGAAAACGCCACTGGCCTGCTCATGCGCAACGCCCGCTGGCTCGTCAACGACGTGGGCGTCGACGGCTTCCGGCTCGACGCGGCGCGGCACTTCGAGCCATGGGTGATGGGGTATTTCGACGAGGCCGTGTATGGCGCGAGCCGCCGGGTGAACCTCGACGGCACGCCCCGCCAGGTGTTCAGCTTCAGCGAGGCGGCAATGACCGACCGGGCCCAGCTGATGTCGCAGTTCGTGCGCAAGGACGCCGGCACGCTGCCGGCCGGGCAGATCTCGGGCAACCGTGACGCCCTCGACTTCGCGCAGTTCTGGCCGATCGTGCAGAACCTCTCGTCCAACGGCCTGCAGAACGACTTCCGCAACATGGCCCGGGCGGGCCTCGATTCCTACGACGACGGGATCATCAACGGCTCGGCGGGCGTGGTGTTCGTGCAGAGCCACGACGACTTCGGGCCCGCGATGAGCAACGTCGCCCATGCGTTCGCCCTCATGCGGCCTGGCAACGCGCTCGTCTACTACAACGCCCAGCAGTACTACGACCCCGCCCGCACCTTTCCCAAGGACGGCCGGGGCGACGCCCTCGGCAACTTCGGCGACACGGTCACCGAACTCGTCGACCTCCGCAACCGCTACGGCCGCGGCGACTACCGCGAGCGGCTCCTCGAGAAGGAGAACTTCGCCTTCGAGCGGAGCGCGGCGGCGCTCGTGCTGCTCTCCAACCGCAACGACTCGGGCTACGATTCGCGCACGGTGGCGGTCGACTTCGCCCCGGGTACGCGGCTGGTGGAGCTCACCGGCAACGCGGCCCGCGTCAACGCGACGGCCGGCTCCACCGTGATCCCTGAGGTGCTGCCGGTGGCGAGTAACCGCACGGTGAGCGCCCGCTTCCTGCGGAACGACGGCAAGGACCAGGGCTACCTCGTCTACGGCGTGGCCACGCCTGCGTCGGCCGCGGGGCTGCAGTTCAGCGGCTCCGGCGTGGGGCCCGTGATCCAGGGCGACACGCCGCCGGTGTTCCAGGGGGGCGAGACCTCGTCGCAGCGGGCCGCCATCCTTGTGGCCAACGCGAAGGCGCGGCTCGCCGACCTCCAGGTGATCACCGGCGACTCGTTCACGGTGCGGCTGGCGACCGACGCGATCACGCTCCCGGGCGGCTTCCGCGACCGCAGCGCCGACGGCGACCAGGCGATGCTGCGGATCAACGGCGGGGTCGACCTCAACGGCTCCGGCGCCGTCGACGTCGTCGCCCCCGACGATGTGGCCTACGGCTTCGAGAACTTCACCACGACGCGGATCCCGGGCTTCACCCAGACCGACGGCCGCGGTCTCTATGAGCAGGTCGTCGACGCCCGCACGCTTCCCGAGGGCATGAACTTCGTCACCGCCCGGGCCTTCCGGCACCGCAATCCTTCCAGCGGCGGCGATGGCGGCCCCGCGGTGTACAGCGACTTCCGCAGCGTGCTCTACGTCGACCGGCTCCCCGCGCAGTCGGCGTTCGACAGCTTCCGGCCGACCTCGGGAGCCGGCAACAACGAGGTCTGGATCCGCTCGGTCGACGGCACGGCCGACACCGTGAACGTGTTTCGCAATGTGGCCGCGGGCGTGAGCGACGCCACGCTCGTGGCCCAGGCCAACGCGGGGATCGGCCGGGCCGACGCGGTGGATCGCGACATGTTCAAGGCGAGCTTCCTGGCCCTGCCCGCGGGCAACAACAGCGTGGCCGTGGTGACCCGCGAGATCACCGGGCGGACCAGCGTGCAGCGGTTCACCGGGCTCGTGCCCTCCAACGGACGCGGCGCCGGCTTCGGCGACCTCAATGCCGACGGCCTCGTCGCCGACGCCGACATCGCCGGCACGACGTACGGCTTTGAGGAGGTGCTCCTGTCGCGGAACACGGTCTTCAATCCGGCGGCCGACCTTGGCGGCGACGGGCTCGTCGACACCCGCGACCTGCTCGCGCTCGAGACCCGCCTCGCCACCGGCCCCGCGGCGGCCCGCGACGCACTGCAGGGCGTGAAGCTCCGCCGCGTGAACTTCGCAGGCGGGGCCGCGCTCGACGAGGCGGATCTCGGCGTGCTCCGGGCCCATGTCGGGCTCACCGGCGGGTTCGACCTCTGGACGTACGACCTCGACGTCGACGGCCTCGTCACGTCCGCCGATGTCACGATGGCCCAAGACCGGTTCGGAGCGGCGCCGGGCGTGGCCGTGCCGGCGGCGGTCACGTGGGCCGGAGACGACGGCGTGCCGGGTGGTGCCGGCACGTGGAGCACGGCCGGCCTCGGATGGCGCGGGGGCGTCACGGACCCTGCGCTGGCCATGCCGCTGGTGCCGGGAGCGCGGGCGATCTTCAGCGGCGGCGGAGCCGCCGTGACCGTGTCGGGGAGCGTGCGGGCCGTGGGCGGCTTGGCGGTGGACACGACGGGATCGACCTCGATCGCCGGCGGTTCGATCTGGCTGGGGCGCACGGCAGGCCTCGGAGCCGGCACGGCGACGAGCAGCGAGGTGGCGGTCGCCGGCGGCTCGCGGGCCAGCATTGCATCGACCATTTCCGGAACCGCCGGCCTCGTGAAGACCGGCGCGGGGAGCCTTCTGCTCGATGCCGTCAACCCGCTCTCGGGATCCGTCGTGGTGACGGCGGGCACGCTCGCGCTCGGGGGGGCCGCCGCGGTGGGCAACTCCGCCCTGATCGCCCTGGACGCGGGGGCCAGTCTCGACGTCTCGTCCATCGCCGGCGGCTACGCCGTGCCCGCGGGGCAGACCATCTCAGGCGGGGGCACGGTCATGGGGTCGGTGATCTTCGGCGCGGGGGCCACGCTCTCGCCGGGGTCCGATCGACCGGCCCTGGGGGCTGTCGTGATGGCCGTGCCCGAGCCGGCAGCAGCGCGCCTGGCCATAGCCGCCCTCGCCGCCGGGGCCTTTGCGGTGCGGCACACCCGCCGGCGTGGGCCGCGGAAGCCCTCTTGACGGGAACGATTGGCAGTCCGATCATACGGAGCGGTTTTCCGGGGCTATTTTTTCTCGAGTCCCGGGAGGGATTCGGCCGTCCGACAAAAAGGGGGAACCATGAGTGCCGATGGTTTCGCGCGTGACCGGGCCCGCGGGCTCGCCTGCGGCTTCACTCTCGTCGAGTTGCTGGTGGTGATCGCGATCATCGGCACGTTGATCGGCCTGCTCTTGCCGGCGGTGCAGACGGCACGGGAGGCGGCGCGGCGGACGTCGTGCAGCAATAATCTCAAGCAGCTCGGCCTGGGCGTGATCACTTTCCAGGAGGCGAGGAAGAGGTTTCCCAGCGGCCAGCCGCCGTGGGCCGAGCCCGCGGGCGTGTCGCGGGCGTGCGACACGACGAACACGTGCACCGGCCGCGGCTGGATTCTCGAATCGATGCCGTTCTTCGAGCAGGCTCCGCTCTTCGAGCGCTTCGCGCCCTCCAGGGTGGGCAACGACTACAGCAGTGGCGGTCTGCGCGTGGCGGCGGTCCGGCCGCTGCTGTCCTCCCCTATGCCGATGCTGGCCTGCCCGTCAGACCCCGGCGCGGCCAAGCCTCGCACCGACCAGTTCAACTGGAAGAACATCCCCTTCACGGTCACGAGCTACAAGGGCGTGTTGGGAGCGACGAAGGTTGGTTCCAACTTCGGCAGCACCTGGCCGCGGCACGACGACGAGCCAGGGGCGGCGATCGACTGCCACAACAACAACTCCCGCGGCGAAGGGGACGGCAAGCCACGGCCGTGCAAGGGCCTGTTTTGGCGGCACGCCTACCTCACGCCGGTGCGGATGAAGGACGTGGTCGACGGCGCGAGTAAAACCCTCATGATCGGGGAGTCCGTCGCAGCCCACGACTTCCACTCGGCCGCCTTCTATGCCGACGGCGACTGGTCGAGCTGCAACGTCCCACTCAATTATCTCCCGAATCCGCCGCAGCCGGAGAACTGGTGGAACGTGCGCGGCTTTCGCAGCCTGCACCAGGGCGGCGCGAATTTCACGCGGGCCGATGGCTCGGTGAAGTTTCATTCGGAATCGATCGACATGAACCTCTACATGGCGCTCTCGACCCGCAATCGCGGCGATTCGACCGGGGGCGAATGACGGGATGCCACACCGCCGGAGCACACTTGCAATGAACACGCCGAACGGATTCGGGATCGACCGTGGCCGCTGCAGGGACGCCCGCGATCGGCGGTTTCAAGGCGTGGCGTGGCCCGCGCTGCTCGCGGCGGTCGTCGTCGCCACCGTCGGGTGCAACCGGCACCCGTCGAGCGTGGCCGGTTCGGTGACGCTCGATGGCAAACCGCTGCCAACCGGAGTGATCATGCTGACGCCGGCCCGCTCCGGTCCGTCCGCCTACGGGGCGATTGCGGCCGATGGCTCGTATCGGCTCCAGACGGGCGCGGCCAAGGGGCTCGAGCCGGGTGAATACATCGTGACGGTGGCCGCGAACGAGCCGCCGCCCGCCGGAAGCGCCGGGGGCGAAGGGCGGGCGGCCGAGGCGATCCGCCCGCTGATGACGCCGCCCGAGTATTCCGACGTGAAGACGTCGCCGCTGCGGATCACGGTGAAGCCGGGCAGCCAGACGGTCGATCTCGAGCTGAAAAAGTCAAAGGCCGGCTCGGCCGAGGCCGACGCGGCCAAATGAGCCTTTCTGGCTCCCCGGGCTTCGGCCGGGTGTGATTCACATTTTTCAGGAAAGCCATTTCACAGTGGCGGGGAATTTATTTTTGATTTCATGTGAAGTTCGCGTTAGAAGCCAGTTCCCCGGTAGCGCTCCGAGCCGGTCTGATATCCAGAACAACCGTTAAAAGCGGCCATTTTTGTCGCCCGCCCGAAATCGCGGCTCGGCTGGCCCGGGATTTGCGTGGCGAAGGGGGCTGGGGGGGGCGCGTGTTCCCCCGGTTCGGACTTCTTCTCTTTTCAATTGGAGCCAAGCTCATGAACACCATGGTTCGATTCTTTCACCGCGCGCAGAGCGCGCTGTGCGTGGCGGCGTGCATGTCGCTGCCGATGGCGATGGGGGATCAGTTACTTGTGGGGCCATCCGCGTCCTACACCGATTCGGCCGGCGATATTGATCCCGGCTTTTGGACCGCCAACGGCGCGCTTGACATCCTCGGGATGGAAGTGAGCAACACGCTCACCGACATCAAGTTCAAGCTGACCGCGAACGGCAACGTTGGCGCCGGCGACGGAATCTACGCCAAGTACATGATCGGCATCGCCACCCAGAAGACCGACGGCACGCTGTCTGGCAACGGCTGGAATCGGCCGATCAACCTGTCCTACGACAACGATCCGTTCGCGGAGCAGATCAAGGGGATGAACCACTGGGTCGGATCCTGGGTGGATAACTCAAGCGCGCAAGCGGCCGTCGGCGGCGCGGAGTTCTATACCTACGACAACGGCGGGAGTTCGTGGATCCGCAATGCGGCAACCTGGGACGCGGGAACGTATCCGTATGCCTACACGGTCACGGCCGGCGCCCAGAGCACCGTGGAATGGTCGTTCCCGCTGTCGCTCATGAACCTCGTGCCCGGCAACGTGATCTACTTCGACGTCTACTCCTCCGGCGGCGGTGGCGGCGACTCCGCCGTTGACTCGCTCGCCAACCCGAATGTTTCGATCACGGGCTGGGGCGGACCGTACACGTCGTACACCACGACGCTCGGTGGCCCGGGGATCAATTCCTATACGGTGGCCGTCCCCGAGCCGACCACGATGGCGATGTCGGTGATCGGGATTACGGGCGTGGCGACCGCCTCGCGGTTGATGCGGCGGCGACGAGCCGCCTGATCGCCCTGATCGATCACGGCGTATAATTTTTCCAGTCGAACCCCTGTCGGGCCGAGCGGCCCGGCGGGGGTTCGACGCTTGTGGGCCATGCCCGTGAATGTCCTCGGGATCTCCGCCTTCTTCCACGACAGCGCCGCCGCGCTCGTGCGCGACGGGGCGATCGTGGCCGCCGCCCAGGAGGAGCGGTTCACACGCAAGAAGCACGACGAGGCATTTCCGGCGCGGGCCGCGGCCTGGTGCCTCGAATCGGCCGGGCTTCCGGCGGGCGACCTCGACGCCGTGGTGTTTTATGAGAAGCCGCTCGTAAAGTTCGAGCGGCTGCTCGAGACGGCCCTCGCCCACGCCCCCCGGGGCTTTCCCGCCTTCCTCAAGGCCATGCCGCCCTGGCTGCAGCGGAAGCTCCACATCCCGCGGGAGATCGACAAGGGTCTCGGCGGCACCTACTCAGGGCCGATCGCCTTTGCCACGCACCACGAGTCGCACGCAGCGAGCGCCTTCTACCCGAGCCCCTTCGACGAGGCGGCGATCCTCACCCTCGATGGTGTCGGCGAGTGGAGCACGGCGACCTGGGGCCGCGGCCACGGCAACCGGATCAGCCTCGAGGCCGAGATGCGATTTCCGCACTCCCCCGGGCTGCTGTACAGCGCGTTCACGCTGTTCTGCGGGTTTCGCGTCAACTCCGGCGAGTACAAGCTGATGGGGCTCGCGCCCTACGGCGATCCGCGGTTCGCCGACGTGATTCGCCGCGAGATCGTCGACCTGCGCGACGACGGCTCCTTCTGGCT
>CAZDTC010000031.1:0-12497 GCA_964508125.1 uncultured Candidatus Kuenenia sp. | reverse complement strand
CGATCGCCGCCGCCCAGATGGCGTTGAGCAGCGCGAACTCCTCGACCGTGATCCCAAAGTCGAGGAACATCACCATGAACACGGGATAATAAAACCGCGCGTTGAAGAGGACTCGGAACGCCACGAACAGCCCCACGTTCCGGTCGGCTGCCGCGAAGAGGGGCTCGGAGGACTGCGGTGTGGACATGCGCGGTCGAAAAAATGGCAGCGTTGCGGGTGGGGCCGGCCGGCGGCATCATGGATCGTTTCACCTGCGGCCCGACCCATCATGGCAGCGCTCCCCCTCGATCGTCTTGCGGCCAGCCTCGAAGGGGAGATAGCCACCGACGCCCTCGCCCGCACGATCTACTCGACCGACGCCTCGGAATACCAGGAGCGGCCGCTGGCGGTGGCCTGCCCGAAGTCGGTGGCCGACGTGGGAACAATCGTGCGGTTCGCGGCGGAGCACCGCATCGGCATCATCCCCCGTGGGGCCGGCACGTCGCTCGCGGGGCAGGTGGTGGGCGGCGGGATCATCGTGGATCTCGGCCGGCATCTGAATCGCATCGTGTCGCTCGACGTCGACCGGCGCCGGGTGCGCGTGCAGCCGGGCGTCGTGCGCAACGAACTCAACCGGTTCCTCGCGCCCCATGGCCTGTTCTTCGGGCCCGAGACCTCGACCGCCTCCTGGGCGATGATCGGCGGGATGGTGGGGAACAACTCCTGTGGGTCAAACTCGATCGCCTACGGCTCCACCCGCGACCATCTCGTGTCGGCCCGTGGGTTTCTTGCGGACGGGTCCGAGGTCACGTTCGGCCCGCTCTCGGCCGCGGCCTTCGCGGAGAAGTGCGGTGGCCCCGACACGCTCGAGAGCGGCATCTATAGAAAGGTTCGCGACCTGCTCGGCGACGAGGCCAATCGGCGGCTCGTCCGCGACTCGTTTCCGCGGCCCGAGGTCACCCGCCGCAACACGGGTTACGCGCTCGATGCCGTGATGGACGCCTCGTGCCTCGACCAGGCGAGTGCCCGGGACTTCAACATGTGCCGGCTGCTCGCGGGTTCCGAGGGCACGCTCTTCGTCGGCATCGAGTTCGAGCTCGATCTGATCCCGTTGCCGCCGCCGGGCGCGCTCCTCTGCGTGCACTGCCGCACCGTAGACGAGGCACTGCGGGCCACGCTCGTCGCCATGCGGCGCCGCGGGGGCGAGGTCACGCTCACGGCCTGCGAACTCATCGACGACACAATCCTCGCCTGCACGAAAGACAATCTCGAGCAGGCCCGCAATCGGTCATTCGTGGTCGGCGAGCCGGGTGCCGTGCTCGTCGTCGAGTTCAAGCACGCCGACCGCCGCCGCGTCGAGCAGACGCTCGCCGGCCTGGAGGCCGACCTGCGCTCGGCCGGCCTCGGCTATGCCTATCCCCGGTTGTTCGGCCCCGACGGCGACAAGGTGTGGGAGCTGCGGCGGGCCGGGCAGGGGCTCGTGAACAACGTGCCGGGCGACGCAAAGCCGCGCGAGATCGTCGAAGACACGGCCGTGGCCGTGGAGGATCTCCCCGCCTACATCGCCGAGTTCGATCGGCTGCTTGCTGAAAAATACGCGATCGACTGCGTGCATTACGCCCATGCCGGGGCCGGCGAACTCCACCTCCGACCGCTCTTTGACCTGCGAAGTGCCGCGGGCCTGAAGATGTTTCGCGATGTTGCGACAGACGTCGCGGCCCTCGTCAAAAAATACCGTGGCTCACTCTCCGGCGAGCACGGCGACGGCCGGCTCCGCGGCGAGTTCATCCGCACTATGGTCGGCGACGAATGCTTTCAATTGCTCGTGGCCGTGAAGCGCGCTTTCGATCCGCAGGCAATTTTGAACCCTGGGAAAATCATCGACACCCCGCCGATGGACACGGCGCTCAGGATCGTGCCGGGCGAGCCCGAGCCGCACCACGACACGGTGTTTCGGTTCGCCGACTCGGGCGGCATCCTCCGCGCCGCCGAAAAGTGCACGGGCGTCGGCCATTGCCGTAAGACTCATCTCATCGGCGGCACGATGTGCCCGAGCTACATGGCCACGCGCGACGAGCGCGACACGACGCGGGCGCGGGCCAACGTGCTCCGACAGGCGCTCGCCGATCCCGCCGTAGCCGATCCCTGGTCGCGGCCAGAGCTGGCCGAGGTGATGGATCTCTGTCTCTCGTGCAAGGCCTGCAAGAGCGAGTGCCCGTCGAACGTCGACATGGCCCGGCTCAAGGCCGAGTGGCAGCAGCACGTGCACGACGCGCGAGGGGTGCCCCTGCGCACGCGGCTCGTGGCGGGCTCCGCGGCATCGCTTCGCCGGGTGGCGATCGCCCCCTGGCTCTACAACGCCGCGGTGACAGGTCCCGGCATCTCGCGGCTCGTGAAGCGTGTGCTCGGGTTTCATCCGCAGCGGTCGCTGCCGCCGCTGCCCTCGACCACGCTCCGCGGCTGGCTTGCCCGCCGGCCGCCTCTGCGATCCCCCGCGCCGCTCGGCCGCGTGCATCTTTTTGCCGACGAGTTCACCGACACGCTCGACGCCGGAATCGGGATCAAGGCCGTGGAGCTGCTCGAGGCGCTTGGCTGGGAAGTCGTCGTGCCCGACCACGTCGACAGCGGCCGGGCGCACCTCTCGAAGGGACTCGTACGGGAGGCGCAGGACTTGGCCGTGCAAAACGTCGAGCGGCTCTCCCGCATCGTCACCGACGACGCCCCGCTCGTGGGCGTCGAGCCCTCGGCGATCCTCTCGTTTCGCGACGAGTATCCCGACCTCGTGCCGGAGAGCTTGGCGGCCGCGGCCAGGAGCCTTGCGAGCCGCACGTTCCTTATCGACGAGTTTCTCGCGCGGCAGGCGCACGCCGGCCGCATCGACGCCGATGCGTTTACGACCGAGCGGCGAAAAGTAAAACTCCACGGGCACTGCCATCAGAAGGCGCTCTCGTCGCTCAACGCCACGGTCACGGCCCTTTCCCTGCCGCGGAACTATTCCGTGGAGACGATCCCCAGCGGCTGCTGCGGGATGGCCGGCTCCTTCGGCTACGAGCGCGAGCATTTCGAGCTCTCGATGCAGATCGGCGAGCTCGTGCTGTTTCCTGCGGTGCGGGCGGCCAGCGACGAGGTGCTCATCGCCGCCCCCGGCACGAGCTGCCGCCACCAGATCAAAGACGGCACGGGCCGCCCAGCCCTTCACCCCGTCGAAATTCTGTATGCGGCCGTCAAGCATCTGCCATGTCGGCCTTAGGGCCGGATAGCAAGCTCCTCGGCCCCGGCTCACTGAGCGGCGGCCGCCTTGCGGCGGTAATAGTCCTGCATCACGGTGAAGGCCTTCTTGCGCTCGCCCTCGCTCGAGATGAGCCCCTTCCGGTTGAAGCCGTCCTGAATGCCGGGCAACAGCCGCTTGGGCGAGCGGAAGTCCACGAGCAGCCACGGCACGCAGCCGCGATAGCCCTCGATCGTGTCGAGCATCGCCAGGGTCTGCCGGTAGAGGTCTTCCTGGAACTCTTCCGTCCAGCGTCGTGAAGCGTCGCCATGGAAGCCGGCTTTGGCGTCGCCGCCGAATTCGCTCACGATCACGGGCTTGTCGTAGGGAATCTCCCAACGCACGCGGCCGCATTTCTCCGGCAGCCCGTCGTACCAGCCGACGTATTGGTTGAAGGCCACCACGTCCACGAGATCCGCGAGCGGGTCTTCCACCACCTGCACCAGCTCCGCGTCGCGCTTGCGATGCTTTTCGAGCGCCGCGCTCACCAGGCGGGTAGAGTCGAGCGATCGCGCCTTGGCCGCCAGACCCGCCATGAACGTGTTGCGGGCTTCGCCGACGGGGGTCTCGTTGCCGATCGACCAGATGATGATGCTCGCGCGGTTCGCGTCGCGCCGGATGTTGTCGGCGAGTTGCGTCTCGGCGTTGATGAAAGTCGCGGCGCTCGTCCAGTCGATCGTCCAGTACACCGGCACCTCCGACCACACGAGCAGGCCCAACTCGTCGGCGAGGCGGGTCATGTCCTCGCCGTGCGGGTAGTGCGCCAGCCGCACGAAGTTGCAGCCGAGCTCCTTGGCCCACGAGAGCAGCTGCCGGGCCTGCTCCGCGGTGGTCACGCGGCCGCCGCCACGGAGCGGGAATTCCTCGTGGATGCACACGCCCCTGAGGAAGATCGGCCTGTCGTTGAGGAGGATCTCGCGGCTGCGGGTCGCGATCGTGCGGAAGCCGATGCGGTCTGAGAGCCGCCGGCCGGCGTGCGTGAGGCAGACGTCGTACAGCGTCGGTCTCTCGGGCGACCACGGCTCCAGGTCGGGTACGGTCAGCCGGAAGGTCGCCCTGCCGGTGGAGTCGGTGGTGCCGGAGACGACCTGCCCCAAGGCGGGAATCTCCACCTCCACGCGCTCCCCCGCGGCGGCTCCGTGCACCTGAGCCCAGCCGGAGATCGTCTTGGTGGCGACGGAGTCGAGCCACAGGCGGTGTTCGCCGATGAAGGCCGCCGGGGTGCGCACGAACTTCACGCCGCGGGTGAGCCCGCCGTAGTTCCACCAATCGGTGTTGAGCGTCGGCACCGCCTCGCGGGCCCGCTGGTTGTTGACGCGCACGACGAGAGAGTTCCTCCCCGGCACGAGCCGCCCCGTGGCCTCCAGCGTGAACGGCGTGAACCCGCCGACGTGGGTGCCGAGTTTCGTGCCGTTGAGATACACGTCGGCCCGGTAGTTCGCGGCCCCGAAGCGGAAAAACGCCCGCTCGCCGGCCGCCAGGGGCGCGGCATCGAAGGTCTTGCGATACCAGACCGTGCCTTCGTAGAGAAACAGCTCGGGCCGCTGCGTATTCCAGTCGCCGGGAACCTGCAGGAGCGGCGACTCTTCGAAGCCATATTCCACGCGTTCGGCGGGATCGGCCGGCGTGGCGTCGAGGAAGATCGCCTCGGCCCGCGACGGCTTGGGGCTCGCATCCCGCTGGTTGTAGCGGTAGTCGTAGAAGCCGCTGTCGTACGGATCGACGATCGTGTGCCAGCCGCCGTCGAGCGACTCGCCCTCGTGCAGGTCGAGGTCGGGAATGTTGTCGGCGGCGGCCGCCACGGCCACGCCGATGAGCAGCGTCAGCGAGTGGAGAAAGGATGTTGCCTGTTTCATCATCACGTTCCGTGGAGCCGGTTTCGGGGAAATTCCGCGGGGCCGGCTACTCCCCTCGCCGGGCCGGCCGGCTCCGCTCCGGTCCCTTGTCGAAGAATTCGGTGAGCGAATAGGCCTCGCCGTTGACGGCTGCCGCGCCGGCGAGCAGGTCATCGTACGGCTTGAAGTCGCGGCTGAAGAGCCCCTTGTTCGCACCGCCCGCCTGATCCGCCTGCGTGGCCGACGCCGGGTCGTCGCGGTATTTGAACCAGTGCCAGCCCACGATCGCCTTCGACTCGAGGCAGCCGAGGGCGAAATGCTGGTAGAACCGCGCGCGGTCCTCCTGGGTCCTGACCACGAATCCCGCCCCGCCGGTGTTGGCGAGCCCCGGCACGTCAAGCGCCTTCGCGTAGAACTCGGTGACGAGCAACGGCTTCCCGGACCAGCGCTCCCAATTGGAGACGTCTTCCGCGATGGGCCCCCAGGCCTTGTAGTAGTTGATGGCGACGACGTCCACGTATTTTCCGATCATGTTCCAGAACGGCCTGGTGGAGCGGATGTGGCCGGTCATCGTCGGCAGGCGCGATCCGAGGTAGAGATGGTTGGGATCGTGCCGGCGGATCGCCGCCGAGACGACCGAATAGTAGCGGTCGAATACGTGGGCTTCGAACGCCTGTCGATGCCGCTTGGTGATCTTCGCCGGATCGGTGCCGCCGACGTTCGCCTGCATCCAGGCGATCGCGGCGTCGCGGTTCGGGGCGAGCTTTGCATTCCCGGCGTCGAGCCGCAGGAATCGATCGAGCAGATCCTCCGAATAGGGCAGCTCGTTGTCCGAGAAGATTCCCAGGATCCACGGGTCGTCCCTGGTCTTCGCCAGCCGGGCCATGGAGGCGTCGCAGAAGGCCGGGAAGTCGGGATTGAAGACCGGGATGCAGTCGTCCACGAAGCCCGTGATTCCTCCGCGCGTCTGCGCGATGCCGTGCTCCTGGGCGTAGTCGACGAGGACCTGCATGGTGATCGTGCGCGACAGGCCCGACCGATGCCTGGCGAGGGCGTCGGAGCTCCACGCACCTGCGCCGTTGAACGAACGGTCCTCGAGGAACCCGCTCGTCCTCCTCACCCAGCCGGCGGCGTTGCCGAACCCCGACTTCATCTCCTTGTCCGACGCGGTGACGGCGTTCGCGGCCATACTGATGTAGTAGTGGCCCTCCGGATCGATGAGCCACCAGCGGTCGCCGATTTTCTTCGCGTGGAAGTATCCGGTGGCCGCGTCGCTCCGCGCGAGCCAGCCGCCGTAGGTGCCGGTGGCCACCGGGCCGCCCGGGGTGTAGCCGTCGAGCTTTTCGACGAGCCGCGTAGCGTGCTTGACCCATTTTCCCGACGGGTTCGTGCCCGGCGATTCCACCTTCACCGTGCCGTCGGCCGCGGGCAGCGCCGCGGGGCACGCGAGCAGGCAGCAGGCGACCAGCGAAAAGAGATGTCGCTTCATGTGTCGAATCCGAAATAGGCGTGGGCGTTGTCGTGGCAGATCCCGCGGACCATCCGCCCGACCAGCGGGAAATCCCTCGGCACGCGGCCGAGCTCCATGTCGCGGCCCAGGAGGTTACAGAGCGTGCGGCGAAAGTACTCGTGCCGCGGGAACGACATGAACGAGCGGGAGTCGGTGACCATCCCCACGAACCGTGTGAGCAGGCCGAGCCTGGAGAGGGCGTTGAGCTGCCACTCCATTCCCTCGTCCTGGTCGAGAAACCACCAGCCGCTCCCGAACTGCAGCTTGCCGGCGAGCGATCCATCCTGGAAGCTGCCGATCACCGACGCAAAGACGTAGTTGTCGGCCGGGTTGAGGTTGTAGACGATCGTCTTGGGCAGCCGGCCGTCGGCGTCGAGCGCGTCGAGGAATCGCGCGAGCGACTCCGCCTGCGGCTGGTCGCCGATCGAGTCGGCTCCCGTGTCGGGGCCCAGGGCGAGGAACAGCCGGGAGCTCGCGTTGCGCATCGCGCCGAGATGAAGCTGCATGGTCCAGCCGAGGGCCGCGTAGAGCCGCCCCAGATGGAGCATCACGAACGACGCGTAGCGGCGCTGGTCATCCGGCCCGATCGGCTCTCCCGCGCGGGCGCGGCGGAACACGGCCTCCGCCTCCGCCTCCGTGCAGGGGTCGGCCGGGCAGGAATCGAGGCCGTGGTCTGAAAGACGACAGCCGTGGGCGTGGAACGAGCGGGCACGACGTTCGAGGGCCGCAAGCAGGTCGTCCAGCGAACCGATCGTGTCGTTGATCGCCGCCTCCAACCGCGCGAGCCAGCCGTTGAACCGGGCCGGCTGCTGCACGGCGAGCGCGGCATCGGGGCGAAACGTGGGTAAGACGCGTGTCGCGCAGCCGCTCGCGGCGATCGCCGCGTGGGCCGCGAGGTCGTCGGCCGGGTCGTCGGTCGTGCACACCGTCTCCACTCGGAACGTGCGCAGGATCCCGCGGGCCGAAAGCTGCGGAGTGGCCAGGAGTTCCCCCGCGGCCGTCCAGATGCCCTCCGCGGTGGCGGCATCGAGCAGTTCGCCGATGCCGAAATACCGGGCCAGTTCCAGGTGTGACCAGTGGTAGAGCGGGTTGCGGAGCGTGTGAGGTACCGTCGCGGCCCAGGCGCGGAATTTTTCAATCGCCGGAGCGTCGCCGGTGCAGTACCGCTCAGCGACGCCGTTGGCCCGCATGGCCCGCCACTTGTAATGGTCGCCTTCGAGCCAGATCTCGAACAGATTGGCAAACCGCCGGTCGGCCGCGATGTCGTGCGGCGACAGGTGGCAGTGGAAGTCGATGATCGGCTGCGGCGCCGCGAACTCGTGGTACAGCCGGCGGGCAGGCTCTCCGGTGAGCAGGAAATCGTCGTGGATGAACGCGGGGGAGCGGACGATCATGGCGGGCGGGGTGTGATTGGGCGGAGGTCAGGGCTGGTGGCCGCCACTTCGCCGGTAGTCGGCCGGCGTGGTTCCCGCGACCTTGCGGAAGGCGGCGAAAAAGGCGTTGAGGTTGGGATAGCCGCACCGGCGCGCGATCACCTCTATCTTGGCGTCGGAATCGAGCAGCAGCTTCTTTGCGGCTTGGATGCGGGTGCTGCGGATCTTCTCCCCCGGGGGCGCTCCGACGTGCTCACAGAACGCCTGGTGAAGGCCGCGGCGCGACATGCCGGCCCGCTCGGCCACCTCATCGACACCAATCGGGTCGGCGAAATGCTCGGCGATGTACCGCAGCGCCTCCACGACGCCCTCGTGTTGCACAGCGAGCACGTCGCTGCTCATGCGGGTGACCACGCCGGCCGGCGGGATACGGATGGGCTTGGTGGGCCGCTTTTCGCCGTTCATCATCCGGTCGAGCAAGGCGGCGCCCTCGTATCCCTGCCGCTCGAGATTGGTATCGACGCCGGAGATCATCCGGCTGGTGGCGCCGACGGAGAGCAGGTAGTCGTCGATGCCCACGATCGCCACCTGCGAAGGCACGTGGATTCCCACGGTTTCGCACAGTTCACGCACCTCCAGCGCCAGCGTGCCGTTCGCAGCGAACACGGCAAGGGGCTTGGGGGATTTTTTCAAGAAGGCGATGAGCCATTCACGCCGCTCGAGCCATGTGCTCTGCGAGGCGCCTTGGCCGACCTGTGTCTCCCACCGCAGCCAGCTGCACTCGAAGCCGCGGCGGGCGAGCTCCTGCGTAAACGACTCTCCGCGCTCGACCTGCGACCAGTTTTCCGAATCGCTGTAGAAGCAAAACAGCCTCAAACCGCGCTCCAGGAAGTGGTCCACGACCAACCGCCCGGTCATGGCGTGGTCCTGCACGACGTGGGCGAAAGGCAGGTGTTGCCGGCGCAGCGAAAAATCGACGGTCGGCTTCTTCACCGACGCCACGAACTGCGCGAGGTCGTCGCCCGCCGCGAGCCACGCGAGCACGCCGTCGCCGCTCCAGCCCCACGGAATCACCTTCTCGTGGATGATGCTGTGGGCTGCGAGGTGCCAATGGTGCTCGGTGGCGTAGGCAGCGATGCCCTGCAGCAGCCGGTGGTCATACCAGCCGAGCGCCACGAGCACGTTCTTTGGGCACTGCGACATCAACATTGTGGTTGCGATCAGTGACCCGGGCGACAACGAGCCAAAGAGCGTCCTGTCATTCGCCGAGAATGCGATTCCCCGCGCGGATCGGCAATGCTGAATTCAGCACTCCCAATCCAAAATAAGGCATCCTGCGTTGGCGTGCAGTACAGTGCTGAAATGATGCCAGAGTTCCCGCGTGTGCGGCGTTGGTTCGGGATCGCGGCCTTGGTCACGGCCGGCGTCCCGGGGGGCCTGTTCGCCGATCAGGATCATGTGATCAAGGACGAAGCGGAGGTGCCGCCCTACACCCTCCCCGACGTACTCACGATGGCCGACGGCACGCCCGTGCGCACGGCCGAGGAGTGGGTCGAGAAACGGCGGCCCGAAATCCTGCGACTTTTCGAGGACCACGTGCACGGCCGCAACCCTGCCGGCATGCCGCCAGGGTTCTCGTTCCGCATCGTCGAGGAAGACCGTAACGCCCTCGACGGGGCCGCCCATCGCAAGCAGGTGGAGATTCGCTTCTCCGACGATCCTGCAGCGCCGGTCCTCCACCTGCTGGTCTACACGCCGGCAGAGGCCCGCGGCCCCGTGCCTGTGTTTCTGTGCCTGCATTTCAACGGCAACTGGGCCGTCTGCGATGATCCCGGCGTGCGGCTGTATCCGCGCTGGGACCGCGATACGAAAACCCGCGTGATGCCTCCCGCCGACACGCCTCGCGGCCGCTCGAAGGAGTGGAACGTGCCTCTGGTGCTCTCCCGCGGCTACGGCATCGCGGCAGTGTGGTACGGCGACATCGAGCCCGACTGGAAGGAGGGCGCCGGGATGCGGTTCGGGGTCCGCGGGCTGTTCCTGCCGCCGGGCCAGGCTGAGCGCGGCCCGCACGACTGGGGCGCGATCGGGGCGTGGGCGTGGGGCCTGAGCCGGGCGCTCGACTATCTCGTGACCGACGGCGACGTAGACGGCGGCAGGGTGATCGCCGTCGGCCAGTCGAGGCTCGGCAAGACGGTGCTCTGGGCGGCCGCGCGGGATCCGCGGTTCGCCATGGTGATCGCCAGCTGCTCCGGGGAGGGAGGCGCCTCGCTCAGCCGCCGTGATTTCGGCGAGAACATCGACAACATGACCACCAGCTACCTCTACCAGTTTTCCGACGCCTTCAAGCGCTACAACAAGCGTTGGAACGATCTACCGGTGGATGCCCACATGCTGCTCGCGCTCGTCGCGCCCAGGCCCCTCCTGCTCAACACCGGCAGCGAAGACCTGTGGTCTGACCCGCACGGCGAGTTCCTCGCCGCGCAGGCAGCCTCGCCGGTGTACGAACTGCTGGGAAAGCGCGGGCTCGCGGGCGACCCGAGGCCACCGCTCGACGAGCCCCTACTCCGCGACATCGCCTACCACGAGCACACCGGAGGGCACGCCATCCTGCCCTCCGACTGGAAGGTCTTCCTCGATTTCGCCGACCAGCAGCTGCGGCGGTGAGGCTGGGGGTTGCAGCCCCGCGTCATGCCTATTTGCCTGCCTTGGTTGGACCCACGGGCTTGGCGACGAGTTCGATATCGAACACCGTCGGCCTCGGCCCGACCTCGCACGTGAGCGGGCTGTCGCCCCCATACAGCGCATCCACCGTAACGACACTCTCATCCGATGAAAATACGCGCACGCGGTTCCGGCCGACGGACGCGCCGTAAAGATTGCGGCCCATACGGACCGCGCGGTAACGCCCGTCGGAGTCGGTGGTGGCAAAAGCCGACGGCCGCAGTTTACCGCCGTCGTCTTCCCGACCCCCTTCCGGCGTGAATTGTAGAGAGAGCCCGGCGGCAGGCTTTCCGTCGACCGTCACCCGGCCTGTCACCTCGGCGACGGGCGATCCTGCCACGCCACACCCTCCCGCCGCTATGCAGCCCAATGCGAGCGTCGAGACCCAGCGCAAGGCACGCTTCCCAGGGGTGCGATCGTTCGTCGTGACGACAGACACGGTTGGTTGCGATCGACCGGAGGTCGTCTGTGAGACGGCAGCCATCAGTACGCGGGACTAGATCCGTTGGAACGATTGACCAGTTGCTGGAGAACGGTCAGGGAGGCGTTCACGGTCCCGACAGCCGTGTTCACCTCGTCGGTCAGGAATGCCACCGCGCCGTCCGCGAACACATACTGCACGCCGTTTGTGTGGGCGCTCGACAGACCTTTGCCGCGATTGGCTTGGACGTCGAAGTAGGTGTCGTAGTTTTGCTGCGACTGAGGGGTGTGGTTAGTGCGGGTGAGTGTCGCGCACGTATCGGCTGGTCCGGGAGTGCTTACGTCGGGCCTTCCAACACCCACCCAAGTGGCGGCCAGCCCCCGATACTGCCGCTCCCCGACCATGAGCGTCTTACTCAATCCGTCGGTGATGGACCGTGCGCGGACACCGAGCGGTACGCCCGACGTGCCGCTCACGCCGAAAAACATTCCGCCGACGTCGAAATTCTTATAGGGACCGGTCGATGAGGACCACGACGCGTAGCCGGTCGGCAAGGTGGCGTCGGTTCCGGACAACCATTGGGATCCGGCCAGCCCCACGTAGTTGGAGGTGGCCACCGGATGGAGTGGATTTGCCCCACTTCCGAAAATCGGTTGGGTGCCACTGGTGAACTCGGAGAACGTGGTCGTGTCGCGAAGGTCCGGGGACTTGTCGGTTGGGCAGCGGAACTGCGGGATTTTCGTCTGCACGGCGTTGATGTCGGCCTGAGAGGCTCCGGAACTTATCTGGATGATCATGTCGGGCGCGCGCGTCTCCGGCGCGAGTTGATCGTAAAGCGTCGTCAATTCCATGTACGGAAGGAGGAACACGGCCCAGCCCCAGCACCGGCCTGTTCCCTGGTACCGAAAACCGGGTGGGAAGGCCTTCCTTGTGTTCTCAAAGTTGTGGGCTGCCAGGCCGATCTGCTTGAGGTTGTTGGAGCAGGAACTGCGACGGGCCGATTCACGAGCCGCTTGCACAGCAGGCAGCAGTAAGCCTATGAGCACGCCGATAATCGCGATCACCACGAGCAGTTCGACTAGTGTGAAGCCACAGCGTCTGTACCGTGAATGCACCGATGAATTCCCCTTTGAGTTTGCCGGCCTAAAGTCTCGCGGAAAGCCGGGGCCGTTGCGAACCGCACGTCGCAAATCGACGTGATGCCTTACTCCCCCTAACTGTAGCGCCCGCTTGCAGCCGCCGCAATAAGCGCGGCGCTGGTTTTCACGGCACTTTTATGCAGTCTCTTTTCAGTTTTGGGCGGCGTTCGCCGCAAGCCACGTAACGCGTACCGTGCCGTGCACGGCATCGCCCCTCCCGGCTCCCCCCGGCGTCACCGGGTCGAGCACGT
>CAZDTC010000030.1:0-12771 GCA_964508125.1 uncultured Candidatus Kuenenia sp. | reverse complement strand
GCCCAGTGCGGCTCATACTTCGCCCCCTGGGCGATCCAGCGTTTGAGCGTTTCCACCTGCTCGGGAGAGAGCCGGCCGATCTTGGCATGCGGCGGCGGCATGACGGCGTCGGGATCGTCGGATACGATCCGGGCGATCAGTTCGCTCTCGTCGATCTTTTCCGGCACGATCGCCCGGGAGCCGCTGTCGAGCTCGGCCGTGGCGATGTCGAACGTATCGAGCCGGAGGCCGGCCTGCCGATTGGCGTTGTCGGGCCCGTGGCAGGCGAAGCAGTTTTCCGAAAGGATCGGCCGGATGTCGCGGTTGAACGACAGGCGTCCCGGCGGCGTCGCTGCGGAGGCGACTCCCGATATCAGCAGGGCAGCCACTACTCCCCAGTGCACAACACTGTTCGCGCAACTCATGCGACCAAGTCCTCCGCAGGCCTTGCCAGAGTCACCGCGTCGCCGACTCGGGAGACAAACCAACCCGAATCGCGGACCAAGAGGTCGATCGGCGGAGCATGGATCCGAACCCGATTTGGGTCCTACTCACGTCTTTGGTGATGATAGTTCAGCGGTACGGAGCCAGCAACGTTATCGCGGCATGAGGAAATAGGGCGACCGGGCCTCGACAATGCTCCCATCCTACCGCGGCCCGGCGCTTCGCTTCTGAAGACGGACGCATCCGCCGCTTACTTCGCTTCTAACGCGATCGTCACAGGCTTGGAGTCGGCGGCGGCGGTGACAGAAAGTCCCGACGAGTTGGCCGATGTAAACTGCTCGGGAACGACCCGCGGAATGACGATGGGCGGCCCCTTGGCGGTGTCCGGCGGTCGCATGCCGGAATTGTCTCGCACGGCCACGTCATACTCCCCGGGCACGAGAAACACCGTGAAGCCGCCCTTTTGGGATATCCCTGCCGAACGCAGATCTTCGACCGCTCCGGCAACAAGGT
Source organism: uncultured Candidatus Kuenenia sp. (assembly GCA_964508125.1). Classification (GTDB taxonomy): domain Bacteria; phylum Planctomycetota; class Planctomycetia; order Pirellulales; family UBA1268; genus RGVT01. Next base: position 11,835 of record CAZDTC010000030.1, on the reverse strand, counting down.
CTGGGAGATGGAGGGCAGCATCGCCGACGCCTACAAGCAGGAGCACAAGGACCTGATCGACTCGATCCGCGTAGGCAAGCCAATCGTGGAGCTCGCCCAGATGGCCGACAGCTCGCTGACGGCGGTGCTCGGCCGCGTGGCCGCCTACACCGGGCAGAAGGTGACGTGGGAGTTTCTCACGAAAGAGTCGAAGCTCGACCTCTTTCCCAAGGACCTCACCTGGGAGTCGTCGTTGCCGAAGCCGCAATACGCGATCCCGGGCAGAACGAAGCTCGTCTGATTCACGGCCCGGGCAGCGGGCCGCTTGTGGAGAGCCGGACGCGGCAGAGGTGCGAATCGGCCGTCATGAAGAGCGTTTGGCCATCGTCGCCGAAGCCGCAATTGGCCGTGGCCTGGCCGGTGAGCAGCGTGCCCAGGTGGGTGCCGTCGGGGGCGAACACGAGCACGCCGCCGGGCCCGGTGGCGAACACGTTGCCCGCCTGATCGACCTTGAGTCCGTCGGGCAGTCCTTTTTGCGCTCCCTGAAGAGCTTCGTGCCGTCGAAGAACGTCCGCCCTGCATCGATCGTGCCGTCGGGTGCGATCCGATACACGCCGCAAAACCCGAGCTCGCGGGCCGGGTCCTCGAACCCCTTGGGCAGGCCGTAGGGCGGGTCGGTGAAATAGATCGCGCCGGAGGAGTGCACGGCGCAGTCATTGGGGCTGTTGAACCGCTTGCCCTCGTAGTTGTCGGCGATCGTGCGCTTGCCGCCACCGGGCGTGAGCCGGCTGACGCGACGGTCGCCGTGCTCGCATGAGATGAGGCAGCCTTGCCGGTCGAGCGTGAGGCCATTGCTCCCGCGTTCGCTGCCGTAGGCGCCCAGGCCGGTGAAGCCGGCCGGCTCGAGGTGCACCGTAAGGCCTTCGCCCTGCTTCCAGCGGTTGACCCGGTTCCGCGGATCGAGCCGCTCGATCGACCCGACCGTGGGGAGCAGATCGGGCGGACCACCTTCCGCGGCACGGTCGTGCCGGCAGGGGAGGACGGTCGACCCCCAGAGCAGGGCGACGGCAATGAAGCAAATCCGGCTGACGGTCGTCATAGCGTGGTTCCTGCGGGGAGCTGCCCTGATCAAAGCCGTGCGTGAATTCGAGTGAGTCGCTACGGATAGCGACACATCTGGAGCGAAACATCGACGTCACTCTGCCACGCCGCGGCCGTCAGGATCAACGCCGTTTGCCTTATCGTTTGGCTCGGAATGAACGGCAGATGCGTTAGCGACCAGGTCATTTTTGCGCAACGGGTGCCGACCCAAACCGAGACGCGCAAACACCGTCTGGTAAGATGCGGTCGTTCGAGAAGCAGTGCTCGAAGGATCATTCGATGTCCCGACAACGGCTTCGCAGGTGTCTGGCCTACGTGCTGATAGTGAGTGGGCCTGTCTCTGGACTCCAGGGCGTTCATGCCCAACAGGCCGGCCCCGCCGCCGTGCCTGCTTCCGCCACCACGGCCGACGCCATTCGGCCAGTTGTTGCCAGCCCGCGGACGGCGTCCGACCATCCACTCGCGTGGGTTTTGAAATTCGCCCACGAAGAGCGCACGTATCTGCAGAACACTGTGCGCGACTTCACGTGCCGGGTCACCAAGCGCGAGCGCATCGACGGTGAACTGCAGGACTACTACCACATCGACATGCGCGTCCGTGAACAAACCTCTGCGGGCGCGCAGGTGATTCGGCCGCTCAGCGTGCTGCTCGAGTTTCTCGGCCCCTCCGAAGTCCAGGGACGGAGGGCCCTGTTCGTGGCCGGGCGCAACGACAACAAATTGCTGGTGCGGAAAGGCGGCAGACGCTTTTCATACCTCGTCATCGACATCGACCCCTTTGGCCAGAGTGTCAAACGGGAGAGCCTCGTGCCGGTCACCGAGATCGGGTTTTCACATCTCCTCGACCGGACGATCCGAACCCTGCAGCAGGATGTCGCCGCCGATCCGACCGGCGACAACACGATCGTCGAGCACATCACCACCGCGACGATCAACAGCCGCCCCTGCCAGATGGTGCGGATTACCCACCCGCGGCGCCGCGACGGACTGCAGTTTTTCAGCGCCAGCGTGTCCATCGATTCCGAGCTGCACGTGCCCGTGCGGTTCGACGTGTACGACTGGCCGGAAGCGCCCGGCAAAGAACCGCCGTTGACGGCGGAATTCACCTACACGAACGTGACGCTCAACCCGAACCTTGACGACGCGATCTTCGCGCCTGCGGTGCTTCGCCGCCCGTGACGGCGTCGCGGACGCCCCGCGATTGGAGAAAACTCCAATCGACGAGAACTGCGAATGCGAATACTTTGAGGCGTCATCCTGCGGCCGCAGGATACCTTGGAGCCAGCACGCCTGTTACGGCGACGTGGCCCGGCTGAAGGTGGTGCTCGACCAGATGAAGCGGGCGCTCGTCGGATGATGGGGCCTGAGTTCCACGTTCCCCGATGTAGGACAGGCTTCAGCCTGTCGTGCTTCCAGGCTTCCAGCCTGACGCCTGAGCTTGCCTGATTCACCCCGCCGGGCCCGGTGTGTGAAAGCGGCCTCGCCATCCCGACGCATCCTTTGCGCGGGGTGCCGCGCTGCTATGCTCTCGCTGCGGCGGATCACCGTCGCCGGTTTCCTGTCCTCCATGAGTCGGTGCTTTCCGCCTATGTCGAGTCCTGCCATTCATGGCGTCCTCACGCCCCACGTCGTGCCGCTCGACGCCCGCGGCGAGATCAACGAGAAGGAACTCCGCCGCTATGTCGACTGGCTGATCGAGAAGGGCGTGCACGGCCTCTATCCGAATGGCTCCACCGGTGAGTTCATCCGGTTTTCCGCGGAGGAGCGGCGGCGGATCATCGCCATCGTGTGCGACCAGGCGGCCGGCCGTGTGCCCGTGATCGCCGGGGCGGCCGAGGCGAACGTGCGCGAGACGATCGACGCCTGCGAGGCCTACCACGCCTGCGGGGCCCGGGCTGTGGCCATCGTGTCGCCGATCTACTACCGCCTCTCCCCGGATGGCGTGTTCGCCTACTTTCGCGAGATCGCCCTCACGAGCCCGATCGATGTCACGCTCTACAACATTCCGATGTTTGCCAGCCCGATCGACCTGCCCACGATCCGCAGGCTCGCCGAGTTTGACCGGATCGTGGGCATCAAGGACTCGTCGGGTGATGTCGCTGGGATGATGCGGATGATCGCCGCGGTGCGGCCCATCCGGCCCGACTTCGTGTTTATGACCGGCTGGGACGCGGTGCTCGTGCCGATGCTCCTTGTCGGCTGCCAGGGCGGCACGCACGCCACGAGCGGCATCGTGCCGGAAGCGACGCGGGCGATCTACGACCTCACGCGAGCCGGCAAGGTCGACGAAGCGCTCGCGCTGCAGTATCGCCTGCTCGCCCTCTGCGATACGGCCTTCAACGCGGGGGAATTTCCCGACGGGTTTCGCCTCGCGGCCAGCCTGCGTGGCTTCGACCTCGGCTCCGGGCGGCAGCCGCTCACGGCCGAGCAGCAGCAGAAACTGGCCGCCGCCCGCGAGCCGCTCATGGCGCAGATCGAGGAGCTGCTGAAGACAGTCCGCAGCTTTTCCACGCCCCGAATGCAGTAGGCGTAGACGATGGGCAGGCGATGCGGATTCACGTTTCTGGCGGCAGTCGTCTGCTCCGCAGCCATCGCGGGGCCGGTCGACGTGATCTTCGACACCGACATGGGCAACGACGTCGACGACGCCCTGGCGCTCGGGCTGCTCCACGCCCTTGAATCGCGCGGAGAGTGCAGGCTGCTCGCCGTGACGATCACGAAAGACCACCCGCTCGCCGCGGCGTTCACCGACGCCGTGAACACGTTCTACGGCCGCGGCGACATCCCGATCGGTGCGATCCGCGGCGGGCCGACACCCAAACAGGAAAAATACCTGGGCGTCGCCGAGCAGCGCGATGACGGTCGCCTCCGGTATCCGCACGATCTCGCCAGCGGAGCCGACGCCCCGGACGCCACCGCGCTGCTCCGCCGCGTCCTCGCGGGCCGGCCCGACAAGTCGGTCGTATTCGTGCAGGTCGGGTTTTCGAGCAATCTTGCCCGCCTTCTGGATTCTCCTCCCGACGACATTTCTCCGCTCTCGGGGCGCGACCTCGTGGCCGCAAAGGGGCGGCTGCTGTCGATGATGGCCGGCGCCTTCCAACTGATCGAAGGCAAGCGACACCTTGAATACAACGTCGTCGAGGACATCCCGGCCGCCAAGCGGCTCGCTGATCTCTGGCCGACGCCGATCGTGTGGAGCGGGTTCGAGATCGGTGTCGCGATTCCGTTCCCGGCCGTGAGCATCGAGCGGGATTACGGCTACGTGACTCATCATCCGCTCCGGGAGGCCTACGTCGCCTACGAGCCGCCGCCGCACTGCCGGCCAACCTGGGATCTGACGAGCGTGCTCCACGCAGTGCGGCCCGATCGCGGCTATTTTTCAGTCTCCGAGCCGGGCCGCGTGGTGGTGGAGGACGACGGCGGCACGCGGTTTGAGCCGGCAGCCGACGGGCTCCATCGGTATCTGATCGCAACGCCCGAGCAGGCGGCCCGCGTGACGGAGGTATTCACGGCACTCTGCAGCGAGCCGCCGTGCAGCAAAGAAGACACGAGATAATCGCAACGGAGGCCTGCGATGTTCATCGTCGAGCAATACGCTCTCGCCGTCGCCCTATGCATCGTCACGATGCTTTGCTGGGGCTCGTGGGCCAACACCCAGAAACTGGCCGGCAAGACCTGGCGGTTTGAGCTCTTCTACTGGGACTACGTGCTCGGCGTACTCCTGGCGGCGCTCATCTTCGCATTCACGCTCGGGAGCTCGGGCGCAGCCGGCCGGCCGTTTCTCGAAGACCTCCGCCAGGCGTCCGGCGGCGCGCTCGGGTCGGCCTCCGTCGGGGGGATCGTGTTCAACGCCGCCAACATTCTGCTCGTGGCGGCGATGGCGCCCGACTTCAAGGCGATGGAGCCGGGCAAGATCGGCCCTTACACCGCGATGGTGCTGTTTTCGGCTGGCCTCGTGGCGAGCAACGTCGTGTTCAACACGATCCTGATGCGGAAGCCCGTGTCGGGCGAGCGGCTCGAGCCGGCGGCCTACTTCACCGGCACGGCCCGCGACCACTTCTGGGGCGTGGCCGGCGGCATGATCTGGGCGCTGGGCATGACGCTCTCGATCATCGCCTTCGGCGTCGCCGGGCCGGCGATCTCCTATGGCCTGGGGCAGGGGGCGACGATGGTGGCGGCGGCCTGGGGCGTGTTTGTGTGGCGTGAGTTCGCCGCCGCGCCTCCGGGCACGGCGAGGCTGCTTGCGTTGATGTTCGTCTGCTTCATCGCCGGCCTCGCGTTGATCATCGCGGCCGGAGCGTGATCTGGGCATTCTGGAGCGCGGCAGCATGAAGCGACCGAAGATCGTTGTCGTGGGCAGCTCGAACACCGACATGGTGGTGAAGGCGGCCCGCATCCCCGCGCCCGGGGAGACCGTCCTCGGCGACGCGTTTGTGATGGCGGCCGGAGGGAAGGGGGCCAACCAGGCGGTGGCCGCGGCTAGGCTCGGTGCGCAGGTGACGCTCGTGGCTCGGCTCGGGGCCGACCCGCTCGGCGACGAGGCGATCGCGGGGTACCAACGCGACGACATCCTCACCGATCTCATCGTCCGCGACCCCGACAGGCCCACGGGCGTCGCGCTCATCCTCGTTGATGCCAAGGGGGAAAACTCGATCACGGTCGCCCTCGGGGCCAACGAGGCGCTCTCGCCCGACGACGTCGAGCGGGCGGCCGACCGGATCCGTGCGGCCGAAGCCGTGGTGATGCAGCTCGAGGTGCCGCTCGCCGCGGTGGAGCGGGCCGCGGCGATCGCCCGCGCGGCCGGCGTGCCCGTGATCCTCGACCCGGCGCCGGCGCCCGATGGCGGCCTGCCTGCGGCGCTCCTGCGCAACGTCGCCTGCCTGAAGCCGAATGAAACCGAGGCGGAGCGACTCACGGGGATCGCGGTGTGCGACGTGGCCTCGGCGGAGCGGGCCGCGCACGCCCTGCAGGCGCTCGGGCCCCGGACCGTGATCATCACGCTCGGGAGCCAGGGCGCGGTCGTCGTTGATGACGCGGCCGTGCACCATGTGCCCTCGTATCGCATCGCCGCGGTGGACACGACGGCCGCAGGCGACGCCTTCACCGGCGCGCTGGCCACGGCGATGGGCGCCGGAGTCGACCTGCACGAGGCCGTCCGCCGGGCTGCCGCCGCGGGCGCCCTCGCCGCCACGCGAATGGGCGCCCAGCCGTCGCTGCCCACCCGGGCGGAATGGGAGACCTTCCTGACAGAGCAGAGTGCGGTCCGGGGATGAAGGCGGGGCCGCCTGCCGCTTCCATCACGTTCCCCGCCGCCCGTGCCCCTCACGATGGACCGGGTGATCGACCGGGCCCACGAGCTCGGGTAAGCATGCATCTCGCTCGCCGTCGAGAACTGCATCGCCCTGCGAAACCTGTTTCCCCGCATCCAAAACACCTGGCAGCCGGGCTGGCCCGGTGCGGTAGCCTAGCGGGGGCTGGCGATCCGGGTGGTCCGGCACGCCGGTGATGCGTGGCGGCGACTATGCTTTGGATCATGCTTCGAGCCGTCTTCTTCAGCCTCCGGGGCTTCGCGATCGTGCTGGCCACGGTCGCGGCCGCGAGCACCGCCGCAGGGCAGCATGACCCGCCCGAGTGGACGGCGGCGTTCGTCCAGGAGGCCCTGGCCGACGCCCGGACCCACGGCGATGCCCGGCGCGGTGCCGGCGTGTTCAGCGTGGCCACGACCGGTTGCACGGCGTGCCACAAGGTGGCCGGCGAAGGAGGCGCGGTGGGCCCCGAACTCACCACGATCGCCAAGTGCCTTTCCCCCGAGGAGATCGTCGAGAGTGTCTACTGGCCCGCCCGGGCGGTGAAGCCCGAGTATCGGGCCTATGCGTTCACGCTCGCCGACGGCCGCGTGCTCCAGGGGATCGTGAAAGAGGAGACGCCCGAGGCGGTGGTCGTCGTCGACGCCACCGGCAAGAGCCATAGCGTGCCGCCCGCCGAGATCGAGGAGCGGACCGCGGTCGGCTCGCTCATGCCGGCCAACGTGTTCACGGCCCTGCCGGCCGACCAGCGCCGCGACTTGATCCGCTACCTGCTGGAGCTCGGCCGCACCCCGGGGCTCGAGTCGCTCTCGCACCGCCCGGGCACGTTCGACGTGCCCCGCGAGCCGCTCGTGCCGGACGATTGGCCCAATCGCGGCCTGTGGGTCAACAAGCAACGTATCTACGACGCCTACGCGAAGCAGGCGATGCAGTTCCACGGCCGCGATCCAATGCCGATCCTGCTCCCCGCGTATCCCGGCCTCGACGGCGGCACGCATGGCCACTGGGGCAGCATCCCTTGGTCCACCTGGGACGACACGCGCCGAGACACCTGCGACCAGGGCACGGTGCAGGCCTGGCCGCTGAAGCTCGAGAAGGGGATCATCCCGCGGGCCGTCTGCGTGCGGCTCGGCGACTCGGGCGAACTTGCCGCCTGCTTCAATCCCGACACGCTCCAGTTCGAGGCCACCTGGACCGGCGGCTTCCTCAAGTTCGACAAGACCCGCTACGGCTTCCTCTCGCCGGCCACCCCGGCCGGCACCGTCGGCCCGCCGCCCGCCGCGGCGGAACTGCCGCCCGGGCTGCGCACGTATCAAGGGTTTTACCGGTATGGAAAGCGCATGCTCTTTCTCTACTCGATCAGCGGCGTGCAGTATCTCGATGCACCGTGGATGAAAGACGGCGTGCTCGTCCGCGAGATCGCACCGCTCGAAAGCCATTCGCTCGCGCACGTCTGGAAGGGCGGGCCAAGCCAGTGGCCGCAGACGCTCACCACCACGGGCACCCTCGGCTCGGGCGCACCCTATGCCGTCGACACGATCGCCCTCCCGGTCGACAACCCGTGGGGCTCGCTCATGTTTTTCGCGGGGCACGACTTCTTTTCCAATGGCGACGCCGCGATCTGCACGATCCAGGGAGACGTGTGGCGAGTCTCCGGCCTCGATGCCGAACTCAGGAGCGTGCGCTGGCGGCGGATGGCGGCCGGCCTCAACCAGGCCCTGGGCCTCGTCGTGGCCGACGACGTCGTGTATGTGCTCTGCGGCGACCAGCTCACCCGGCTCGACGACACCAACGGCGACGGCGAGGCCGACTTCTACGCCTGCGTGACCAACCGCTTCGAGCCCTCGGGCGGCCACAACTACAAGTGCGGCCTCGAACGCGACGCGGCCGGCAACTTCTTCACCGCCTCGCACCAGGGCCTGCTGCGGATGAGCCCCGACGGCGCGACCGTGGAGGTGCTCGCCGAGGGCTTCCGCAACCCCGACGGCCTCGCGCTCCTGCCCGACGGCTCGGTCACCGTGCCTGTCTCGGAGGGCGACTACGCCAACGCCTCGGCGATCTGCGAGGTGAAGCAGAAGCCGGGCCAGCCGCCCGCGAACCCGGTGCCGAATTTCCGGGGCGTCCCCCCGGCCCTGCCGATGGTGTATCTCCCGCGCGGGCTCGACCACTCGAGCGGCGGGCAGACGTATGTGTCGAGCGACCGCTGGGGGCCGCTCGGCGGCCAGCTCGTGCATTTTTCATTCGGCGCCTGCACGCACTTCCTCGTGCTCCGCGACGAGGTCGGTGGCCAGCCGCAGGGGGCCGTCGTGCCGCTCGTCGGCGACTTCCGCTCGGGCGTGCACCGCGGCCGGTTCAGCCCCATCGACGGCCAGCTCTACGCGAGCGGCATGAACGGCTGGCATGTGTATGGCGTCGACGACGGCTGCTTTCAACGCGTGCGATACGTCGGCGGCACCGTGCAGCAGCCCGTCGGGATCCGAGTCCATCGCAACGGCGTGCTGCTGCGGTTCTCCGCGCCGCTCGACCGTGGCGTGGCCGGCGACCCGGCAAAGCACTTCGCCCAGTGCTGGAACTACCGCTACGGCCCGGCGTATGGCTCGCCCGAGTTTTCGCCGAGCCACTACGGCACGGTGGGCCACGACCCGCTCGCGATCCGCTCGGCCACGGTGCTCTCCGACGGGCAGAGCCTGTTTCTCGAAATTCCGGATATCCAGCCGGTAAACCAATTGCATCTCCAGGTGGCGGTCGGCCCGCGTACGACGCGCGACGTGTTCGCCACCGTGCACGCGCTCGACGGGCCGTTTCGCGAGATTCCGAACTATCAAGACGTGACGCGGCCCGTCGCCGCGCACCCGATCCTGCGCGACGTGGCGATGATGAAGGCCACCGTCAAAAACCCCTGGCTGGCAAAGCTGGCGGGGGCTCGCGCGATCACGATCGAGGCCGCCTCGAACCTGGCCTACAAGACGCCCGAACTGCGGGCGAAGCCGGGTGAAAAACTCGCCCTCACGTTCGTGAATCCCGACGTCGTGCCGCACAACTGGGTGCTCGTGAAGCCCGGTACGCTCGCCGACGTGGGCGCGCTCGCCGACGCGCTGATTGCCGACCCGGAGGCCGTCGCCCGGCACTACGTGCCCAAGACCGACGACGTGATCGCCTATGCCGACATCACCGAGCCCGGCAAGAGACAGACGATCCACTTCACCGTGCCCGACGAGCCGGGCCGCTATCCGTTTCTGTGCACATTCCCCGGCCACTGGAAGCTGATGAATGGCCTGCTCATCGTGGAAGGCGACGAGCCCGTCGATGTCGCCGCGAGGGCGCAGGAACTCTTTCGCCGCGACAACCTCGTCGCCTGGTGCATCGTGCCGTTCGACGCCAAGCAGCGCGGCCCCGAGGATCGCGCGGCGATGCTCGAAAAACTCGGCTTCAAGCACTTCGCCTACGATTGGCGGCCGCAGCACATTCCCACGTTCGACCAGGAGTGGGACGCGCTCGCGAAGCACGGCGTCGCACTCGACGCCTTCTGGGACAGGCCGCCGGATTTTCCCGGGCTGCTCGCCAGCTTGCAAACGCGGGGACTCAAGCCGTCGTTCTGGGTGATGATCGGTGCCCCCAACGAGCTCGACGAGGCGGCGAAGGTGAAGCACGCCGCCGAGGCCCTGCGGCCCGTGGCCGAGCAGGCCGCGAAGGCGGGCTGCCGCGTCTCCATCTACAACCACGGTGGTTGGGGAGGGGAGCCGGAAAACATGGTGGCCGTGTGCGAGGCCCTCGCCATGCCCACCGTCGGCATCGTCTACAACCAGCACCACGGCCACAGCCATCTGCCGCGGTTCAAGGAGGCGCTCGCGAAGATGCTGCCGCACCTGCACTTCCTGAACATCAACGGCATGACAGCCGATGGGGAACAGGCCGGGAAGAAGATCCTCGTGATCGGCCAGGGCGACCTCGACGTGGCGCTCGCGAAGACGATCTGCGAGAGCGGCTACACCGGCCCGATCGGGATCCTCAATCACACCGGCCACGACGCCGAGGCCCGGCTCCTCGACAACCTCGAGGGCCTCGAGTGGGTCGTGGGCGAGCTGACGGGCAAGCCGATCGCGAAGCCCACGCCGCGGACGCCGTAGTTGTAGGACAGGCTGAAGCCTGTCCTACTTTCGGATCGCATACAGCGCATCGTACGACCGCACGTAGAGCGTGCCGTCCGCGGCGACGAGCGACGCCGTGACCGTCTCGCCGCCGAAGTCGACCGACGCAAGCTGCTCGAACGTGCGTCCGGCCCGCACGACCGTCACCCAACCGTCGTTGGAGCCGTAATACAGCTTTCCGTCGACGAGCAGCGGGCTCGTGCGGTGCTGACCGGTGTGGGTGCGCTCCAGGTACACGTCTTTCCCCGTCTCCAGATCCACGCACTGCAGCTTGCCGTCTTTGTGGAGCAGGTAGACGAGGCCGTCGGCCACGAGCGGGATGCTCACGTCGGGCGTGAGCGGATTGATCCACTTCACGACCGCCGCCTTGCCGGTGCAGTCGCCCGCGAGGTCGCTGTTCACGAGGAGGGCGACGGTCGGCCCGCCCTTGCACGTCGGCACGATGATCGCGCCTGGGGCGAAACACGGGGAGGCCACGAACCGAAACGTCTGGTCGTGCGGCTTCGGGTTGGTGTCGGTCGGGCCATTGAGCCCCCCGAACCGCCAGAGTTCCTTGCCGTCGGCGAGGGCGTGGCCGGTGATGCAGTCGGCCCCGTGCACCACGAGGAACTCCCGGCCGCCGTGGCGGTAGAGAAACGGCGACGCATAGGAGTGCTTGCACTCGAAGTCGGCGTTCGTGAGCCGGTCGACTTCCCACACTGTTTCGCCGGTGTGCTTGTCGAGCCGGATCACCTTGCCGGTGCGGGTGTCGTCGTCGAGCTTCATCGGCCCGTGGATCAGCTGCAGGTAGAGGGCGTCGCCGTCGAGCACGGGAGTGCTCGTCATCCCGAACTGGATGTCGATCTTGCCGAACCGCTCGTTGACGTCGGTCTTCCACACCTCTTCGCCGTCGGCCGTGTAGCAGGCGAGGATGCCGGTGCCGAAAAACACCCACACATGCGCGCCGTCGGTGCAGGGGGAGGGAGAAGCCGAGTTGCCCTCGCCCGCTCGGGCGTCCTGGTTGCCGCCGCCGACTGTGTGCTTCCAGCGAATGGCCCCGTCTTTCGTGCTCAGGCACATGAGCACCAGGTCGTCGCCCTCGTTGCTCGTGAGAAAGATCCGGTCGCCCCACACGCAGGGCGTCGCGCCGGCGCGGCCCGGGAGCGGCGTCCGCCAGGCCACGTGCTCCGTCTTCGACCAGCCCTCGGGGATGCCTCGCTCGGCCGAGACGCCGTCGTTGCGAGGCCCGCGCCACTGCGGCCAGGATTCCGCATGGGTGACAGGGGACACCGCGAACGTCACCAACAAAAAGGTGCCAGCCA
>CAZDTC010000029.1:0-12871 GCA_964508125.1 uncultured Candidatus Kuenenia sp. | reverse complement strand
CACGTTGCACACGGGGATGCCGCGGGCCTTGGCTGCGGCGAGATCCACGTTGTCGACCCCGATGCCGTAGCGAACGATCGCCCGGGCCCGCGCCATCGCGTCGACGACGGTCGCATTCACCGGAGCAAACTGGGTGATCACCGCGTCGGCATCGGTCACGGCCGCCGCGAGTTGGGCAGGGTCTTTCGTCTGGGCGCCGACGAGCCGGGCGCCGGCAGCAGCGGCGATCTGCTCCTCAACGGCGAGATCATCGAAGGCGTAGTCGGTGACGACGATTTTCATGAGCGACTTTCCGCGAGGCTGGGGATGTGAGGCGAGCCGTCGCCACCACCCTTATGGTAAACTGTCGACAGTTTGCGAACAACCTTGAACCGCTGCGGCCGCTTCGGCTTCGGCCCGGCTGGGCGTCGGTCAACTGTCGACGTAAGCGCAGGATATCCTACAACCGAGGCCGAGGCTCGCCACCCGGCCCGCTCAAGTCTTGGCGGCGCGGCGCTCGATCCACCACCAGGCGAGGATGGCCATGAGCATGCCCCAGACCATCAGCCCTGCCATCGGGCCGACGCCGAAGCTGCCAACGATCGTGGGCGCGAAGATGCCGCCGCCGTTGGCGAGCGAGTTGACCAGCGCGATCCCCGCCGCCGCGGCGACGCCACCCAAAAAAAGCGGCGGCAGCGCCCAGAACACCGGCAGCACGGCCATCATGCCGGCTTGTGCCAACGACAAACCGATGAGCTGCCCCCAGGCGCCCGCCTGCAGCCAGGCGAGCAGCCAGCCGGCCGCCGCCACGGCGAGTGCCGCGAGCACGACGGGCGCCCGGCGGCCGCTCGAATCGGAGACCCGGCTCGCGGCGAGCATGGCGATCACCGCCGCCACCTGCGGGAGCGTGGAGAGCAGCCCCACCTTCCAGAAGAGGCCGGTTGTGTCGCCGCCTGGTCCGACGGCCTGCGAAAAGAAAGACTCCTTGATGAGCTTGGGGAGATAGGCGCCCGTGGCGTTCGTGCCGATCGCGACGCTCATGTAGAGGCCGATGAGGATCCACACCCGCGGGTCGGCCAGTGCCGAGAGCTTGTCGCTGCCGCCGGCCTCGATCCGACGGCTGTCCTCGCGCGTCCGGTCGGCCTCCAGCCACTCCCGCTCCTCCGTGGTGAGCCAGGCCGCGTCACTCGGACCGTCCGGCAGCAGGAACAGCACCGAGAAGCCGAGCGGGACGGAGGGAATCCCCTCGATGATGAACAGCCACTGCCAGCCCGAGAGGCCGGCCACGCCTCCCATCGAGTCGAGAATCAGCCCGGAGGCGAGATTGCCGAGCATCGTGGCGACGGGAATCGCCAGCATGAACCACGCCACCACGCGTGCCCGCACGGCGGCTGGGAACCAGGCCGACATGTAATAGATGATGCCCGGAAAGAACCCGGCTTCGGCCACGCCGAGGAGGATTCGGGCGGCGAAGTAGCTCCACATGCCGACCACGGCGGCGGTGAGCGCCGACACGAGGCCCCACGAGATCATGATCCGCGCGATCCACCGCCGGGCGCCGAACTGCCGCAGGAGCATGTTGCTCGGGACCTCGAAGACGAGATAGCCGACGTAGAAGATGCCGTAGCCCCAGTCGATCACGGCGTCGGAGAAGCCGAGGCTGTCTGCCATGCCGAGCCGGGCGAAGCCGACGTTGGCCCGGTCGATGATGTTGAACATGTAGAGGACCGCCAGAAACGGCACCAGCCGCCAGATCACCTTCCGTGTGGTCCGCTGGCCGAGGTCGTTCACGGCTTCCTGCCCGCGCTCTCCACGGCGGCGAGGGCCGCTTCCACTTCGGCACGGCTCGGGCAGCCCAGCCGGCCGCCGAACCGGCCGCACTTGAGCGTCGCCGCGGTGCAGGCAAAGGCGGCGGCCGCGGCCAGCGGGCGGCCCTCGAGAATCGCCAGGGCGAGGGCCCCGTGAAACACGTCGCCCGCGGCGAGCGTGTCGACGGCGGCGATCGCGGGCGCCGCCGCGTGGCGGATGGCGTCGCCCTCCACCCAGAAGTATCCCTCCGGCCCGCACGACGCGCCCACATGCCCGCGGTGTTTCGCCGCCACGGCCCGCAAGGCGGAGGAGACGTCGCCGAGCCCGGTGAAGGTGAGCAAGCCGGCATCGGAGAACACGGCGTAGTCGGCGAGCGGCACCAGCCTCTGCAGCACCTCCACCGGCGCCACGTCGCAGTCGAGCATCGTGGGAATCCCGCGCGCTCGCGCGGCATGCATGGCAGCCGCTGCGCCGTCGGGCCAGCGCGGGTCGCAGTGGACGATTCCCGCGCCGGCAAGCGACTCCAGCGGCAGCCAGTCTGCCGCCGCCTGGAGGCTCGGATCCTGGTAGGGCACCACCAGCCGATTGCCGGTGCCGTCCACGATCACGGCGACTTGCGCAGAGCGGCCGCCGGAAACACTCCGGATCGCGGACACATCGAGGCCGGCCTCAGCGAGCGAACTTCTGATGAATGCGCCGTCGGCGTCGTCGCCCACGCGGGCCCAGGCGGCGGCGCTGCCGCCCAGACGCGTGAAGGCGCAGGCGGCCGAGAGGGCCATGCCATCGGCGACGCGGCACATCTGGTCTGCGAGCACCTTGGCCGGCAGTGCCGGCACCGTTGCGACCCGAAAAATGCTGGTCGCGCAGGCGTTGCCGACGGCGATCATCTTCAGGGGAGGCATGTGCGGAGGCGCCATGTTTGGGGGAGGCATCGTGGTGCGCGCTCAACTCGTGCGGGCGAGCCGCACCATCTCGCGCACGTCCGCGACGCGGCGGGCGATGGACTCGAAGTCGCCGGCGGCGACCCGGTCGGCCGGGATCAGTTCCCGGCCCAGCCCCACGCCGCACGCGCCCGCCTTGAACCACGTCGCCAGCGCCTCCACCGACACCTCCCCGATGCCCGTGGGCAGGATCCGAGTGGCGGGAGCCGGGCCGAGCAGCTGTTTGATGAAGCCGGGGCCACCGGCCGCCTGGGCGGGGAAGAGCTTGATGATCTCGACGCCCATCTCCTCGGCGGTGGCGATCTCCGTCGCCGTCTGACAGCCGGGCAGGTAGGCGATGCGACGACGATTGCAGAGCCGGGCCACCCGTTCGTTGTACGACGGCCCGACGATGAAGTTGGCACCCTGGGCGATGTAGAGGGCCGCCGTCGCCTCGTCGACGATGGAGCCTGCGCCGAGAACGATCTCCGGCAGATTCCGGCTCGCATGCGCGGCCGCCGTCCGAAAGGCCTCGATCGCCTGGTCGCCGCGGTTGGTGAACTCGAACATGCCGCTTCCACCGGCTGCGACCGCGGCCACGACGCGGCACGAAACCTCCGGGTCGGCATGGTGGAAGATCGGCACGAGCGCTTCGTCGAGCAGCCGGCGATACACGTCGAGACGAGAGAATCGTGCCATGTGGACTCCGTGGTCGGGTCGTTATATCGACGGTCGGGTGTAAAAAAAGACTGCCGCCCCCGGAGGGGCGGCAGCCATTGGGACCATTTGGTGGGCTGCATCAACGGCAGGCCCGTCGACTCGCCGTCAGCGGCGCAGCCCTCCGGTACAGTCGTGTGTCACTCGACCACCTCCTTTCGCAAGAGAAACCCCAGCCGTCGCGATCACTGCGAGATCGCCGCCAGGCTCTTATCTCCCAGGCCGTCGCCCGGGAACGATCGTGAAATTGTAGCGTCGGCGCCCGGATCGCTCACTTTTCGGGTCGGCCGGGGTTCGGCTTCCCTCGCGATTGTTTCGGCCTCGGTGGGGGCGGCCCTCGCGTTCAGGCCCTGTGGGCCGCTATGTTGCCCCCGGCGGCGGGATCCCGCCCCGATCGACGATCGAGCGGGCCATATAGAAGGACTCTCATGCAGCCAGCGGATGCGGACAACGGCACGGCCGATGGTGCGGCCGCTCCGCCCCCCGAGGAATCGACGGAACGCACGCCGCTTCCCTGGCGGCTCGGCCTGCTCGGCGGCTTCGTCGCGCTCACGGCCCTGGCCTACGCCCTGCAGGGCACGCTCGGCCCCAAGGGCACGGCCCTGATCGGCTGCGTGGCCTTCTTCGTGCTCGCGGCGGCGGCGTCGACGAACCTGCGTGGCGTCAACTGGCGGACGGTGATCGGCGGCATCCTCCTCCAGCTCGCGCTCGCCGTGCTCGTGATCCATGGCAGCGTCACGCTCGGCGGCACGACGTGGTCGGTCCGCGGCCTGTTCGAGCAGCTCGGCGAGGTGGTGAAAGCGTTCATCGGGTTTTCCGACGAGGGGGCGCGGTTCGTGTTCGGCAATCTCGCCAACCCCGGCGACCTCGCGCTCAACCCGGGCAAGGAATTCCTGTTCATGTTCGCCTTCAAGGCGCTGCCGCCGATCCTCTTTGTCTCGGCCTTCTTCACCGTGCTCTACCACTACGGCGTGCTGCAGGGGATCGTGCGGCTGTTCGCCCGCGTGATGGTGTTCATGCTCGGCACGAGCGGGGCCGAGACGCTCTCCGTGGCCGCCAACGTGTTCATGGGGCAGACGGAGGCCCCGCTGATCGTGAAGCCCTACGTGCCGCGGATGACCCGCTCGGAACTCTCCACGCTGATGGTGAGCGGCTTCGCCCACATCTCCGGCGGCATGATGGCCGTATACATCAACTACGGCGCCGACCCCGTGGCCGTGCTCACCACCTGCGTGATGGCCTGCCCCTGCAGCCTGTATCTCGCGAAGCTGATCTTTCCCGAGACCTCGACGCCCGAGACGAGCGGCCTCACGCCGCATACCGAGATCAAGTCGCCCTACGTCAACGCCGTCGACGCCGCCGCGGCCGGCGCGGCCGACGGCCTGCGGCTGGCGCTCAACGTGGCCGCCATGCTGATCGTGTTCATCGCGTTCGTCGCGATGTTCGACGGCCTGCTCGGCTGCGTGAAGCCGCTCTTCGGCTGGTTCGGCCTGCCTTCCGCGTGGATCCCCGACGGCCTGTCGCTGAAGATGATCTTCGGCTGGCTCTTTGCGCCGGCGGCGATGCTGATGGGCGTGGGGCCCGCCGACCAGCAGCATGTGGGCGCCCTCCTCGGGGCGAAGCTCTCGATCAACGAGCACTACGCCTACCTCGAAATGAAGAAGCTCCTCGCGGCCGGAGCGATGCAGAAGCGGTCGTTCGAGCTCGCCGCCTACGCCCTCACCGGGTTTGCCAACTTCGCCTCCGTGGGCATCCAGCTCGGCGGCATCGGCGCGATCGCCCCCTCCCGCCGCCACGACCTCGCGAAGCTCGGCGGCAAGGCGCTCTTTGCCGGGTTCCTCGCCACGCTCATCAACGCCGCCATCGCCGGCGTGCTCACCAGCCGATGACCGCTTCCCGCGACGCCTTCCGCCGGCTCTTTTCCCGCGCGCAGCCGCTCATCGGCATGCTGCATCTGCCGGCGCTGCCCGGCAGCCCTGGTTCCCGGCTGGGCGTCGACGAGATCGCGGCCCACTGCGTGCGCGAGGCCCGGATCTACCGCGACGCCGGGTTCGACGGCCTCTTGATCGAAAACATGCACGATCGGCCCTACCTCAGGCGCGAGGCGGGGCACGAGACGGTGGCCGCGATGGCGGTGGTCGGGCACGAGGTGCGCCGCGAGGCGGGGCTGCCGCTCGGCGTGCAGGTGCTCGCCGGCGCCAACCGCCAGGCCCTCGCCGTGGCCCGCGCGTGCGGCGCGGCCTTCGTGCGCGTCGAAGGATTTTGTTTTGCGCACGTCGCCGACGAGGGGATCTTCGAGGCCGACGCTGGGGAGCTCCTCCGCGAGCGGCGGCGGATCGGGGCCGAGAGCGTGCTCATCCTCGCCGACATCAAGAAGAAGCACGCCTCCCACGCGCTCACCGCCGACGTCGACATCGCCGAGACGGGCCGGGCGGCGGAGTTTTGCCTGGCCGACGGTGTGATCGTGACGGGCGTGGCCACGGGCCTCGAGGCCGCGGCCGCGGAGGTGGATGCGGTGGCGGCGGCCGTCTCGATCCCCGTGCTCGTGGGCTCCGGCATCACGGCAGACAACATCGGCCGGTATGCCGCTGCCGATGGATTCATCGTGGGCTCGACGGTGAAGCGCGACGGCCACTGGGCCGGCGCGCTCGAAGCCGCCCGCGCGGCGGCGCTGGTCGCCGCCCGCGACGCCCTGAATGCCGGCGCGAGGTGAGCCTGCATGGATGCCGCGCCCGACCTCGTGATCCTCGGCAACCTGCTCGTCGACGACATCGTGCTCCGCGACGGCACCACGCTCATGGGCGAGCCGGGCGGCGCGCTTCTGCATGCGGCGCTCGCGGCCCGGCTGTGGGGCGCGAGCGTGGGGCTCGTGAGCGTCGTGGGCACCGACTATCCCGCCGCGGCGCTCGAGGGTCTCGCCGACCGCGGCGTCGATCTCGCCGGCGTGCGCCGGCTCGGGCGGCCGGGCGGGCGGGCCTGGCTGCTCTACGAGCGCGACACGCGCCGCGTGATCCACCACCTCGGCTGCCCGAGCCACGACGACGTGTCGCCCCTGCCGGGCGACGTGCCCGCCACGTTCCACGGGAGCAGGGCCTTTCACCTGGCGCCGATGCCGATCGAACGGCAGCACCTGCTCGCCCGGAGCCTCGCCGACAGACCGTTTCTCTCGCTCGACCCCTACGACCTCCTGCGCGACGACACGCTCGCCGCCTGGTCGCGGGTGCTCGCGCACGTCGACGCCTTCTTTCCGAGCCGCGACGAGATCCTCACCACGCTGCCCGCCGACGACCTCGTGCGCCGGCTCGCCGCGGGCCGGCTCGGCCTCATCGCGCTCAAGGCGGGGGCTGATGGCGGCCGCCTCGTCGATCTGGCCGGCGGTGACACGCTCGACTGGGCCTCCCGCACCAACCGCGTCGTCGACGCGACCGGCGCGGGCGACGCCTTCGCGGGCGGGTTTCTCGCGGGCCTGCTCCTCCACGGCGACCGGTCGCGGGCGCTCGAGCAGGGGATCGTGGCCGCGAGTTTCGCCGTCGAAGACTGGGGTGCCCGCGGGCTGCTCGCCGCCACGCCGGCGCACGCCGCCGCGCGGCATGCGGCGTGGTTTGGCGCGCTGGCGGTCGCGGAAGGGGCCCCTGCATGAACGCCCGGATCCAGGTCGCCCCGGCCGTGGCCGCCGCGCTCGCCCGCCGGGAGCCGGTCGTGGCGCTCGAAACGACGCTCGTCACGCACGGTCTTCCGCAGCCCGATGGTCTTTCGGCCGCGATCGAGCTCGAAGACACAGTCATGAAGCGGGGTGCGCGGCCGGCCACGATCGGCATCCTCGGCGGCACGATCCACGTGGGGCTCGACCGCATGCAGCTCGAAAGGCTCGCGAGCTCGAGGAGCGTGGCGAAGGTCAACACGGGCAACCTCGCGGCGATCCTCGCGGCGGGAGGCGACGGCTCGACGACCGTCGCGGCCACGCTCTTCGCCGCCGACGCGGCCGGCATCCGCGTGTTTGCCACCGGGGGCATCGGCGGGGTGCATCGCGACGTGGAGACGACCGGCGATGTGTCGGCGGATTTGATCGCCCTTGCGCGGCACCGCGTGGCCGTGGTGTGCGCCGGCGCGAAGGCGATTCTCGACCTGCCGCGGACGGTGGAGATGCTCGAGACGCTCGGCGTGCCGGTGCTTGGCCTCGGCACCGACGAGTTTCCCGCGTTCTACCGGCGGTCGAGCGGCCTGCGGCTCGATCGGCGCTGCCCCGACGTGGCGGCCGTGGCCGTGGCCGTGCGCGTGCACTTCGACCTTGGCTTGCCCACGGGCGTCGTGGTCGCGAATCCCATTCCTTTCGCCCATGAAATGCCCGCCGAGACATACGAGCCGGCCCTCGCCGCGGCGCTTGAAGCCGTCGAGCAGGCCGGCGTGCGGGGCCGGGACGTCACGCCCTTCCTGCTCGAACGGATGCGCACGCTCACCGGGGGCACGAGCGTGGCGGTGAACCGGGCTCTGCTCGCCCACAACGCGGCGGTGGCCGCCGATCTCGCGATCGCATTGGCAGCGGAGGCGAGCCACGAACGGCCGGGCGCGTAGCGGCTACTCGTGCTCGCCGGCGATGTGGGCCTCGCCGTCAGGGTCGATGTCGACGTGCAGCCGCATCGGATGGCAGCACACGGGACAGTCCTCGACGTAGTCCTGGTGCGAGCCTGCCGAGATGTCGACGGGCACGACGATCTCCTCGCCGCAGGAGTCGCAGATGTAGGTCGCCTCCGCGTCGGCGGAGCGGTCGACCGGCCGGGAGTTTTTTGCAGTCTTTTTTTTCATGGTGAGCTCCGGAATTCGAGGTCGAGGGGCTTCACGTTGTTCCGCCGGCCTCCTGCACCGCCGCGAGCGCCTTGCGCACGTGGTCGTCGGAGGCGAGGAGCGCGCTGAACACGAGCCGCACCACGCCCTGCCGGTCGATCACGTAGGTGACGCGGCCCGGGATCACACCCAGCGGGTTCGGCACGCCGAAGAGTTTTCGCAGCGCCCGATCGTGGTCGCTGATGATGGGAAAGGGGAGCCGGTGCTTTTCCGCGAAGGCCCGGTGGGTGGCGGGCGAATCGCTGCTCACGCCGATCACCTCGGCCCCCGCCGCCGTGAATTTCTCGTAGGAGTCGCGGAAGGCGCAGGCTTCCTTCGTGCACACCGGCGTGTTGTCTTTGGGATAGAAGAACAGCACCACCAGTCTTTTTCCGAGCACGCTCGCGGAGTCGAAGCGGCTGCCATCCTGGAGCACGGCGGTGAAGGGGGGCGCGACGTCGCCGACGGCAAGGGCGGGCATGCAGAATTCCTCTCTCGGCGGCGATTGTAGCCCGTCTGCCCGAGGCGGCCACGAGCGCGGGGCCCGTCGCCGCCGCGGCTGCGGGCCACTTTGGCTCGGGCGTGAAAGGGCCGGTCGTAGCGAAGAGACCGTCCGCGCGGCCGCGGCACGGCTTTGGATCGGCGTTTCGACGGTTCGCCAGGCTTGCCTCGGGCGCAGCGGAGTGAAGATTTGCCTACCAGGAGAAATTCGCCATGCCGCTCAAGCCTCTGTCCGCAATCCACCGCCCGCACGACTGCACCGCCCGCAAGGCGTTGTCCACCTGGCTCGCCGGCGACTATCGCTGTGGCGATGAGCCCGCGCTCATCCGGGCGATCCGCCACGGCACTGGCACCCGGCTCCCCGATCTCGAGATCAAGGATCGCGTCTACGACGCCTGGGAGCGGGCGGCGACTGCGAGCGAGATTCTTGCGGAACTGCAGTCCGCAACTCGCGCTGCGGATGTCGTCGCCGCGGGGTAGATCGACTGCGGGCCGTGCCCTAGGCAGGCGCCGCCGCCTCCGGCACTTCCATGAACGCATAGCACACGATGTGGAAGATGTGCATCTGCACGTCCTCCACGCGGCCGTAGTGCGTGTCGTCGACCACGATCGCATGCCGCGCGAGTTCGGCCAGCCGGCCGCGCTTCGCGCCCACGATGGCCGCGGTGGTGAGCCCGTGGGCGTTGGCCCATTCGAAGGCCTTCACGAGATTGGGCGAGTTGCCGCTCACGCTCGCGGCGAGCAGGAGGTCGCCGGGGCGGGCGTAGTTTTCGAGTTGGCGGACGAAGGCGTCGTCGAACGAATAGTCGTTGCCGATCGCCGTCAGCCAGGCGACGTTGTCGGTGAGCGAGAGCACGCGGAACCTGCGCGACACCTTGTCGGACGCACCCTTGCCGAGGTCGGTGGCGAAGTGCGATGCGTTCGCGGCGCTGCCACCGTTGCCGACCGCAAAGATCTGCCCGTCGGCGAGCCACGCCGCCCGCACCGCCGCGATCAGCCGCTCCACGTCGGCGAGGTTCACGCTGTCGAGCGCGCGGTGCTGAGCTGCGATGTAGCCGCTGAGCCAGGATTGCAGGGGCAGGGGCGGAGTGGCGGGCACGGGCGCTGGCATCGGGTGTTCCTCAGGAGACGAGTGACGGAAAGTGGCGGGCGGCGAGGGCGATCGCCCCGACCGGCACGGCATCCTCGCGAAGCGTCGTGAGCGCCACGCGCGGGCCGGGCCGCAGCGCCTCCATCATAAACCGCCCAAGGTGCTTCGCGACGGCGTGCCGCAGCGGTTCGCCGAGCAGGGCCACGCCGCCGCCGAGCACGATCACCTGCGGATGGCAGAGATGGCCGACGTGCGAGAGGGCGAGGGCGAGCTTTTCGGCGGCGCCATCGATGATCTCGGCAGCGAGCGGATCGCCCGCCGCGAGGGCCGGCCCGAGGTGGCGGGCCTCCTGGCCCGGGCTTGCCTGCACGAGCAGCGCGAGCGGGCTTGCCGGCGCCTGGGCCACGGCCTCCCGGATCCGGCGGTCGAGACTCCAGCCGGAGCAAAAGTGCTCGGTGATCTCGCCGGCGGGCCCGATCCGCAGGTGGCCGATCTCCGCCTCGCCCATCCCGGCGCCGTGGAAGATCCTCCCGCCGCACACGAGGCCGCCGCCCACGCCGCTCCCCAGCGTCACGTAAAACACGGGGTCGCAGCGGCGGCCGGCGCCATGCACTGCCTCGCCGAGCGCGGCGACGTTGGCGTCGTTGTCGACGGCGACGGGGAGGCCCGCGATGTCGGCGAGCCACTCGCCGAGGGGAAAGCCCTCCCAGCCGGAAACGTGGTGCGACTTCACGATTCGGCCCGTGCGCCGATCGATCGGGCCGCCGTAGCCGGCGCCGACGGCCGCGGGCCGCCACTGGGTGACGATGCCGGGCAGCGCTGCGGCGATCTCTTCGCGAATACCCGCGGCGCCGGCGGCCGGATCGACGGCGAACCGCTTGCGGTCGAGGATCTCTCCATCGGGCGTGCCGACGGCGAGCTGCAGTTTCGTGCCGCCGATCTCGATGGCGACGCACGGGGGAGCGGAGGCGGAATGGGGGGCGGACATACGAGGTGAGCGTAGCAGGTTTCGGCGGGGTGCAGATCGAACACTCTGCACCTACGGGGCGGGGTTCAAGCCTGGAACCGCAGAGTGGTACTCTGCCGACTCCCCTTCAGCGCGGCAACATGTTCACCACCGGAAGAAACACCAAGCCGCCCTACTACACGCGAAACTTTCTGCGCTGGTGCCTGCCGCGGGGGATCACGCGCTGGCGGCTCGCCGGCACGCTCGCGAGCCTCGCCGGCCGGCCCGACCGCGACCTGATCGAGCGCCGCGTCGATTCCTGCAACAAGCTCGACGCCCTCACGCCGCTCCCCGCCTCCGCCCCGCGGATCGGCGATCTCCGCCTCCGCCGAAAGCTCACCGTCTACTTCTTCGACTGCTACGAATACCTGCGCTGGTTCGATCCCGCGCTCCGGTGGGACCATCTCTTCGGCGACGTCACGCATGTGCCGGCCCATCCCACGATCGTGAAGAGCCGGCCGATCCACGGCGACAACCGCAATTCCGTGCTCCTGAACCTCGACAAGGTGCGGCATTTCGTCTTCCTCCGCGATCGGCTGGCCTTCGCCGAAAAGCGCGACCAGGCGATCTTTCGCGGCACCGTCAGCGACAAGCCGCACCGCTGGAAATTCATGGAGATGTTCCACGGCCATCCGCTCTGCGACGCCGGCTGCGTGAAAGACGGCCCGGGCGTGCCGGCCGAGTGGCGGAGTGGGCCGCTCACGCTCTACGATCACCTGCGGCACAAGTTCATCATCTCGCTCGAGGGGAACGACGTGGCCAGCAACCTGAAGTGGGCGATGTCGTCGAACTCCGTCGCCGTGATGCCGCGGCCCACCTACGAGACCTGGTTCATGGAAGGCACGCTGGTGCCGGAGGAGCACTACATCGAGATCCGCCCCGACTATGCCGACCTCGAGGAGAAGCTGCGGCACTACATCGCGCACCCTGCCGAGGCCGAGCGGATCTCGGCGAATGCCCATGCCCACGTCAAACAGTTTCTCGATCCCCGCCGCGAGCTGCTCACGTCGCTGCTCGTGCTGCAAAAATACTTCCGCCTCACTGGCCAACTGGAGACCTGACCATGCCGAGCGTTTTTGATTGCGTGTGTCGCCGTTTTTGCCCCCGCGTTGCGCTGCTGGCGGTGCAGTTCGTCTGGCTGCCGTGGCTCGCGGCGAGTGCCGCCGCCGCGCCGGCGGAGCGGATCATCCGCGGGGGCCCGATCGTGACCATCAATCCCGCCCAGCCCACGGCCGAGGCGGTGGCGATCGCCGATGGAAAGATCCTGGCCGTGGGCACCGCGGCGGAGGTGATGAAGCTCGCCGGGCCGGCCACCGAAGTCACCGACCTCGCCGGCCGCACGCTCGTGCCCGGCTTCGTCGACGGCCACAGCCACTTCATGTCGCTCGTCGACGTGCAGACGCAGGCGCTCTGCGCATCGCCGCCGGCAGGCCCCTGCAAGACGGTGGCCGACGTGATCGCAGCCCTCAGAAAGGTGCAGGAGCGGCGGAAGATCGGCCCCGGGAAGTTCGTGATGGGCTTCGGCTACGACCCCGAGCTCCTCGCCGAGAAGCGGGCGCCCACGAAGCAGGAGCTCGACGCCGCGTTTCCCGACAACCCCGTGATCCTCGTGCACGTGTCGGGCCACGGCGCGATGCTCAACTCGAAGGCGCTCGCCGCCTACTCCATCACCGCCGCCACGCCGACGCCTCCCGGGGGCGTGATCGGCCGCGAGCCCGGCTCGAACGTGCCCGACGGCCTGCTCTTCGAGACGGCCTTCCTCCCGATCTTCTCCCAGGTGCCGGGCCCCGGCGACGACGAAACGCTCGCGCTGCTCACGGCAGGCCAGGAGCTCTACCTGCGCGAGGGCATCACCACGGCCCAGGAAGGGGCCACGATGAAGCACCAGCTCGACCTGCTCAGGATCCTCGCCGACCGCGGGGCCCTGAAGCTCGACCTCGTGGCGCTGCCGTTCATCACCGAGATCGACGCCATATTCGCCGGCCAGCCGCCGCGGAACGAGCCCGACTACAAAAACCGGCTGCGGAT
>CAZDTC010000028.1:0-13892 GCA_964508125.1 uncultured Candidatus Kuenenia sp. | reverse complement strand
GGTATTTCCCGGAGGGAATGCACGGCTTCATGAAGCTCTTCAACGCCGAGGGCAATGACATCGAAACGTGTGGCGACCGGCTGAGATTTTATTCCTTCTTTGCCGACAACTCGTATCAAAACCTCGATGTGACACTGCTCGACAAGCCCATGAGCGTGAATCAGGGGATGCCGCGCTTCGGTTTCCAGCCGAATCCCGAATCCTCCGACCCCATTCTTTCCCGGCGCACGAAAATCGTCGGCTCCGCAAGCCCCGAGATGAAATACTCCGGCGAGTGGCAGGAGAAACGCGATTCGAAGGAATATTACGAAGGCCGCCTGAGCGAAAGCAGCACCGCTGGCAGCAGCGTCGAGTTCTCATTCACCGGCCCCGATATCTATTGGCGGGCTCTACGGTCGCCGGAGAGCG
Source organism: uncultured Candidatus Kuenenia sp. (assembly GCA_964508125.1). Classification (GTDB taxonomy): domain Bacteria; phylum Planctomycetota; class Planctomycetia; order Pirellulales; family UBA1268; genus RGVT01. The sequence goes on along the minus strand of CAZDTC010000028.1, from coordinate 13,484 downwards.
GGCGGGCCGACGTGTTCATCGACGGCAAATTCTGCAAGACAGTCGATTGCTACAGCCCGCGTGCCACCGTGAGCGAAAACTTCGTGTTCGTGAAGACGGGGCTCGATCCCGGCAGGTCGCACACGATCAAAATCGTCGTCAAGGGGGAGCATCATCCGGGCTCCAAGGGCGACGCCGTCGGGCACATGGCATGCGAGTTCGCGGCGGAAAGCGACCGTGCATCGTTCGGGTTCAGCAGCATCATGGGGAAGAACAACTGGCGATACCTCGAGCGTGCGGGCGACCGGGAGAGTCGGCTACGGTTCCTGGCGAGCGACGAAGTCTTCACCCGCGACTGGCAGGGCGTGGGAGCGGTGCGGATCGGCGACGCCTATCAGATTGCCGAGCCCGGGCGGGAAGCCGTGCGGCAGTGGGTGGCGCCGCATGCGGGCTCGGTCCGCATCGAAGGCCGTGTGGCGGCGGAGCCGTCCGCCCCTGCGTCCGCCCGCCTGCTGAAAAAATCCGAGAAACTCTGGCAGGCCGAAGCAGGGGCCGCGGATGCGGATGCCGCCCACGATCTGACCACCGAGGTCGCCCAGGGAGACACCCTCGACTTCGTGGTCGCCGCTGCAGACAGGACAGGCAAAGTCGTCTGGGATCCGGTGGTCACCTTCGCCCGCAGCGAGCCCGCGGTGCGCAAGCCGAATCCGCCCGGCGATGAAAATCTCGCGCTGGGCAAATACACCCGTTCAAAAACGCTGTCATTCGCCACCCAGCCGTTCAACGCGGTCGATGAAGACCCCCGCTCGGCCTTTGCGATCTACGCCGACGATCGCATCACCTCCGGGGACGACTGGCTCGAGGTCGATCTGGAGCGGCCATGCACGATCGACCGTTACGTGCTCGTCTCGACCCCGCCGGTCGCGGAATGGCGCCCCGCGAGCTTTGCGTTGCAGAAAAGCGACGACGGCTTCACGTGGACCGACGTGGAAAAGGTCGCCGATAACCACGAGAACCGTGCGGACCGTAGCGTGCCGCCATTCACCGCCCGCTACGTCCGGCTCTACATGCCGGATGGAAAACCGTTCGCCATCAATGAATTCGAACTGTATCACGGGGGGCCTTCCCGATAGCCGGCGCGCAGGACAGCAGGCGCAGTAGGGCAGGGGTGGAGGGCGGGGGCGCGAGGACAGACGCCTCCCGCTGTCGGCTTGACGCGGAGCGGAGCCCGACCGTAAAATTTGTCGACAGTTGGCATGCGGTCACGCTGTGTGGTGAAGATACGCCCGGGGGAATGCTGGCATGTGCACCCACAAACAGCGGACGACGGCCGGCGGCTTCACGCTCGTCGAGCTGCTCGTCGTGATCGCGATCATCGGCGTGCTTATCGCGCTGCTCTTGCCTGCCGTGCAGGCGGCGAGGGAGTCTGCGCGTCGGACCACCTGCAACAACCAGCTCAAGACGCTCGGGCTGGCCTTCCAACTCTTCCACGACGCTCGAAAAGCGTTTCCCTCCGGGGGCTGGGGCTACGACTGGATCGGCGATGCGAGCCTAGGAGGGGGACCGAGCCAGCCGGGCGGCTGGACGTATCAGGTCTTGCCCTACATGGAACTGCAGACGGTTTTTAACAGCGCGACGGGCAGCAAGCTGGCTCTTGTCCAGGCGAACGTGCCCGGGTTCAACTGCCCGTCCCGCCGGACCACGAAGCTTCGCGCAGCCTGCTGCCAGACGAGGAACCAGGGCGGCTTCGTGGCGAACCAGCCCCAGGCCAAAAGCGACTACGCCGCCAACTACGGAGACGCCGTGACCAACAACGGGTTGAGCAATCCTTCTTCCAATTCATGCGCCTGCTTGCTTTATTTCGCCAGCCCTGCGACCGTGACGCAAGGGCAGGATCCAGCGTTCAAGTGGCCCGATACGAGCCGCATCACGGGGATCGTGTTCGTGCGCAGCAGCGTGCGGGCGAAGGACGTGACCGATGGCTTGTCGAAGACCTACGCCCTCGGCGAAAAATACCTGAACCCCGACAATTATGAGTACCAGTTCGGCGCGGGCGTGAACGGCGCAGACGGCGGTGACGACTGGAGCATGTTCACGGGCCACCAGGACGACACGCTTCGCACGACAAACTTCAATGCCGAATATGATTGCTCACCGCTGCAGGATCGGCGCGGCGTCCAGGGTGCCTTTTGTTTCGGAAGCGCGCACCCGGGAGGATTCCAGATGGCGATGTGCGACGGCTCGACACAGTCGATCAGCTACAGCATCTCCTCGGAGATCCATCGGAGGCTCGGCAACCGGAGGGACGGGCTGATGGCGAGTGTGAATGGCGATGGAAACCCCTCCGGGCCAGGAACACCCTACTGCCCCTAGGCCCTGCGTCGGGTCGTGGATTCCTCACGATGGTGCTCCCATGACCGACATGACCTACGGCCTCAGTCGATGCGATGCAGGCGGGCGGGCGCCGTCGCGCAGCATGGCCCGCCTGGTCGCAGTGGGGGCGATGGCGGCGATCGCGGCCGGGTGCGCGAGCGGGCCCTCGCGGGTCACGGCGCCACGAATCGATGCCTCCTCGGCGGCCTCGGGGGCGATCCGTCTGTGCGACCGCGATGGCAACGGCGCTGTGTCGCCTGCCGAGGCTGCGGCCAGTCCGGGGCTCGCCGCGGCCTTCGAGCGGATCGACACTGATCGCGACGGCAGTCTGTCGGCCGCGGAGATCGCCGCCCGGATCGCGGACTGGGCGAATCACGGCGTGGGAATCGTCGCCCAGCCGGTTCAGATCACGTGGAACGGCAAGGCGCTCTCCGGCGGGCGGGTGGAACTCGTTCCCGAGCCATATTTGAAGCGCTGGCTGAAGCCGGCTGGTTCGGCCATCGCGCCCAACGGCACGTGCAGGCCCTCGCTGCCTCCCGAAGACCTGCCGCAGGGATTGCGGACGGGCATGCACTGCGGCCTCTACACGGTGCGGATCACGCACCCGACGGTGAATGTTCCGGCGCGGTACAACAAGGAGTCGATCCTGGGAATCGAGATGCGGCCCGACCAGGATCCTTTCGATCCGCCTCGCCTCGCCCTGGAGGCGAGTACCGCGGCGCGGTGAAGCGTGGACCGTCAGGCGGAGCCGGCCCCGTCGATCCGCGACGTGAACGCCGCAACCACGGCTGCGTCCACCTTGATCGTCTCGGCCGGAGCGGGAAAGTCGCCGCGCTCGACATCGGCCCTGAAGGCGGCGAAGCCACGCTTCGCCTCGTCGAACAGGTTTGCATAGCGCCGGGCGTGCCGCGGCAGCGGACCAGAGTAGGGCTTGCCGAGCCCGGGGAAACGCGGCTCGTGGAACCCGAGCAGGTCGGTGCTGTAGAGAAACTGCCCGTCGCACCCGTTGCCGCTGCCGAGCGACATCACGAGGAGGTCGACCCGCCTCGTGATCTCGGCGGCGATCTCCGCCGCGACGCACTCCATCTCCACGATGACCGCGCCCGCCTTCTGGAAGGCGAGCGTCTCCTCGTAGATCCGCAGCGCCTGGTCGAGCGTCTTGCCCCGCGCGCCGAGGCCCCCCTCGCGGCTCGCTCGCATGGGAACGAGCCCCACGTGACCGCCGAAATTGATGCCCACATCGGCCATGGCCGCAAAGCGGCTGAGCGAATTGCCCGAAGAGTAGATGATGTCGGCGCCATGGTCTCGGGCGATCATCGCCGCCCGGATCGCCTCGGCGTCGCTGACGTAGGCGACGGTCGGAGGGAGATTGCAGACGATCACGGTCTGCGGAGCCCCGGCGACGATCTGGTCGAGCACCGGCCCGATCTGATGCTCATCGGTGATCCCGCGCGCGAGAATGAGGTCGATGCCTGCTTCCTCCGCAGCCCGGGCCGTGTTGTAGTCGGCGGCGTTGGTCATCGTCAGTTGCCGCTTGCCCTTGGCCGCGAGCAGTGCTCCGATCGTCGGCTTCGCCATTCAAGAGCCTTTCTGGTCCTTTTCGTAGGTGATGATCACGGCACCGGGTTGCGTGGTGATCTCAACCGGCAGACCGGTGTCGAGCAGGGCAGAGCCGTCGAGCGTGTGGCTGTCTTCCCGGTCGATGTCGCGCACGATGTACCGGGCGTCCCTCTCCAGCCCGCGGAGCGGGAGGACCACGGCCGTGTAGGGGGACTCTGGCCGCCGAAACGCCTGCACCATCCCGGCGCCCGCCTCTGGTCGGTCAAACTGAACCGCCATCCAGCAGTCGTTGGCCGTGGAATACTTCGTCAGTGGATAGTAGTCGCCGGAGTAGTTCGCCGCAACGCTCCGCCACTGTCCGATGAGCACGCGCAGACGATCGGTATCCACGTCCTTGTTCCGTGAATCGATGCAAGATACGAGGCCATGTGTCATCGCGCTGCGGAAGAGATAGTCGGTCCAGATACGATCGGCGGCGCCGGGAGGCGGCAGATAATGCCCACTGGCGGCGATCTTCGAGGCCCGCAGAGAGACGATGTCAGCGACCCCGGTGCCCGTGTACGGATACCAGAAGGAAAGGCCGTAAGTCTGTCCCTGCACCCCGGTCGGCTCGAATAAGTAGTCGCTGCGCAGCAGCGGGACGGCGCGGCTGATGGCCTCGAGGTCGTTGCGTCGGCCGCCACTGGCGCAGCTGTCGATCAGCAACTCGGGGTGTCGCCGTTTGAGATCGTCCCAGAACCGCAGGTAGCCCTGCACGTGGAGGTTTTCGGTGATGCCGGTGCGGCCGGGCATGTCGGTGGAACGCCAGTAGTAGAGCGGATCCATGTTGAAATCCTGCCGGTAGCAGTCGATCTTCTCGCTCGTGAGAAGGCTGCTCACGCGCTCAGTGATCCATTCCCGCGCCGCGGGATTCCCGAGATTGAGGAGCCTCCAGCCGCGGTCTTTCTGGTAGAGCAGATCTGGGGGGAGATTCACCGGCGCCAAGAGCCACTCCGGCTTGGACTGGAAGAGCTCGGTGCCCGGGCAGACGCGTTCCGGCTCGAACCACAGGATCGAGCCGATGCCGAGCTGGTGCGCGTGGTCGGAGATCTCGGCAAGGCCCTTCGGAAACCGTTTCCTGTCCACCGCCCACGTGCCCGTGGAAACCCACGATCCGTCTCCTTCGTACCAACCTGCGTCCATCCACCAGAAGTCGGGCTTGATGTCGTTGGCGATCCAACCGTCGATGTAGTCCTTTTGATTTTGGGTGGTCGCGAGTTCCATCTCGCGGGTCTGATGGGACGTGTTGGCCGCGACGATCGGGCCGACCGGCCGTCCGCCGATCTGCGGAAGCAAGTGAGCGATGGCCCACCGCCGCCAGAGGTTCTGCCCATCGATGAAGTCGCCGTCGTAGATAAGAAGCGCCATGCGCGGCGTGCGGATGGTTTCCTGCGAACGGAGCGACGTGTCGAGGCTCTGCTGGCCGACCATGATGCCGAGCCGCGAGCCTGACTCCTTCCGCGAGAAGACAGCCTCCCACTGGCCTGGCCAGCCCACGGCGACGATCGCCCCGCCGGTCTTCCAGGCGACATTAAAGAAGGGGAGGCGGGCCATGGCGGGTCGACCACCCGAGGTGGCGATCTTCAGGGCAGCGTCCGGCTCCAGTGCAGTCTGTTGGGGTGCAAAGTCGTCGATTTGTGTCCGGCTGCCGAGGTGGTGATGCAGCGTGTAGCCGTTTCTCGGTTCACCGAGAAACTGGCTGTCGAGTCCCTGCAGGTGGGAGATGACGGGCGTCGGTTGGTCGCCTTGATTGGAGAGCGTGGCGACCCACTCCACCACCGGATAATCGGCGAACGTCTTCACCCGCAGTTCGACAACCAGTCCTGTTTCGGGATCACGCCACGTCGACACGGTCTCGTGGTCCGACACCTCCTTCGCTGTGAACACCCACGTGGGGGCAAGTTCCCGGAACGGCTTTCCGCCGTAAGAGAAACTAAAGGGAAGCTTGCCGGGAACCGTTCCGCTGGCGAGGTCGGGAAGGGAGGCGGCTGCCCAGTTTTGGATCGTCAGGGCAGAAGATGAAGCCGGGGGCGGCTCGCGGAACGGTCCGCGAATCTGCAGGCCATTGACCACTGCCGCGCCGGAGCCTGGCAGGACTTCGAGGACGATTTCGCCGGAAGCATCGGCTGCGATGGATTCGAACTCCACGTAGTCATTGCCTGGGGTTGGAAACGGAGTCGTGCCGCCGCCGGTCGTCTTGGCGGCTTTCCCCTCCTGCGCCCGGACCTCGGCACCGACCCCGGCGCGCGAGTTGGAGGCAAAGACGACGATCCGGTAGTCCGCGCCCGGCACCAGCCGGGAGAGGACGAGGCGGGCGGGCTTGCCCTGGGCCACGAGATACGAGTTGAGCAGCGGATGCTCCGTGGCCGCCCCCTGGGCGGGAGGAAAATGGTCGGCGCCCGCCCAGCCGAGGGAATCCACCTCCAACGCGACGGCGGCCTTCCCGTCGTCGGCCGTGAATCCCGAGACGGGATCGAGGAAGAGCGGAGGCTTGAAGGCATTCGCCGAGATGACGTTCCACACGGTGCCATCCCCCAACACGCCTCCACCGCCGTAGGCCGGGGGTGCCGGATCCTCCGTGCCTTGCGGTGTTCCACCCCGTCCTGCGAATTGGATGTTCACCGTCCTGACCCGGGGGTCGGCCGCGCGCATCGTGCCCGCGGACACTACGACCAAGACGGCAAACAGCACGGCACTTTTTTCTTTCATGTCACCACCGAGTGAGAGTGAACGGCAACGATTATGTCGCGGCCGTCAGGGGGTCTTTCCTTCTGTCGCTGTGATCGTGACGTCGAGTCCCACCGGCGCACCGATCTTGAAGTCGGTTCCGACTTGAAACTGGACGACATCGCCCGCCTCGTACTTTTCAGAGGATCGAAACTCGTACGACTTCCCCTGAACCGCGCTCTGCCGTCCCATCAACTCGCGGCCCTTGCTGTCGACGATGGCGATCGAAGCCCCATTGGTCGCCGGGTCGCCATTGCGGCCGATCAGAAACGATCCCGAGATGGCGAAGGTGCCGGCAGCCGGCGCCTTCCAGACCAGCACCGGGCAAATGCCCTCGGCGGGAGGCTGGCCGTCCTCTCCCGTGTTGCCCAGGTATCCAGCCTGCAGCCAGATCCGATTCTCGCGCGGCTGAGGTCCGCCCTCGACATATCCGGGTGCGCCCGCGAACCAGGGATTGTCGTAGCGGCCGAGGCTCGACCCCCATTTCTGCGTGTCGGCGTAGCGCGGGAAGCCGGTGCCGCTCGTCGCGTCCCACTGGGTGGTGCCGAGCACGTCGTTGACGGTGCCCAGCGGCTGGTAGGAGGGAGAGTAGGCGTAGAGGTTTTGCGCGGGCTTCTCGGCGCTGAACGTGCCGGGGGCGAAATAGACGCCGATCTTGCGCGGGAATCCGCCGTAGCCGTTGACGTTCGCGGCATAGTAGCCCCAGGCGGCGCCGGAATCCGAAGGGCGACTGGCTCCCTGCCAGCCGTCGACCGCGGGGTCGAGGTAGAAGTCGTCGTAGGCGTTCCATGCCTGCTCCGCGCCGCAGGCCACGGCGGGCATGGCCAGCAGCAACGCGGCGACTGCGAGCGGCGGTCGCAGGGCCGCCCCGATCAGGGTCATAAGACCGATTCGAGGGAGTCGCTTCGGGCATCCGGAGATTCGCATGGTCGGCCTCCTGGGTGACGGATCAGACAAGCTCACATGATTTAGTTTCGGGCGGCCGGGAGCGCTTCTTGCTCCACAGTTATAATCGCCGCCTGCGGTTGCTGCGGCAGGCTCACGAGCAGGCCGTCGGTCATCAGGTCGGTGCCGGATCGGCGCACCGGTTTCCCCGCCGCGTCGAGGTCCATCACCGTGTAGGTCGCCGCCGGATCGAGCCCCTGGAGGCGGAAGCGATATCCCTCGGAGGGCATCTGCGCCTTGCTCCGGCGGAACACCTGCACGAGGGCCTTGCCCAGGTCGGGCCGGTGATACTGCCACGCCGCGACGTCCTCCTCGGCCAGGCTCCATTCCGTGAGGGCGTAAAAATCGCCGGCGTAGATCTCGCGGAGATCGTTGAGCGTCTGCAGCAGGGTTTTCCAGCGACTCCACGCCGCCTGGTCGTCGCCGAGGTAGTTGAAGTTGGCGCAGAAGATAGCCCCCATGCCGCTGCGAAAATCGTAGGCCGCGTCGGACACCGCACCGATGCCCGTGTGGGGCGTCCACGGCGCATGGCCGATGGTCTTGGCCTGGTCGGGCACGGGCTGCCACCACGCCCCGTCGGTGCGCGTCAGGTTCATGGCGCGGCGCATCACCTCGAAGTCGATGCGGCTGCCCGTGCCGGCGCACACGTCGAGTTTCAGGCCCGGGTTTGCGGCCACGAGCGCGTCCCAAAACTCATACAGCCCCATCACGTGCAGCGTTTCCCGCATGCCGATCCGGTGCGACGGTTCGTCGTTTTGCCAATAGAGAACGGGATGGAGATTGCAGTCCATCCGGAAGATGCTCACGCCCTGCTCGCGGACGAAGGTGGAGAAATAGCCCTTGGCCCAGGCGAGCGTCGCCGGATTTCCGAAATCGAGCAGGCGGAACTTGCTTTCCGACTGGTACCGCCGCTCCGGGAGCAGGTCCGCGGGCTCGAGCAGCCATTGCGGATGGTTTTCGGCCAGCCAGGTGCCGGGCATCACCCGTTCCGGCTCGAACCACACGAGGAAGTCCATGCCATGGCGCTTCGCGGCGTCCGCGATCGGCCGCAGCCCTCTCGGAAACCGTGTCGGATCGGGCGTCCATGATCCGGTGGTCTTGTTCCACCCGTTCGGCTGCTGCGGGCAGGAATACCACCCTGCATCGAGCCAGAAGTTGTCGACGGGCAGGGCGTGCGCCGCGATGTTTTCGATGCACTTCAGCAGGTTGGCCTCCGTCGTCTGCTCGAAGGAGATCACCGCATGCGGGCCGGCGGAAATCGGCGGCACGACGGGCTTGCCGCCCAGGCGCGGCGTGTAGTGCTGCAGCAGCAGGCGGCGAAACTGGTTGTGCCCGTCGGCCAGGCCGCCGCCGCGCCAACTCATCACGAGGATCGCGGGCGTGCGGATCTCCTCGCCGGGGTCGAGGCTGGCCTGCATCCGCCGGATGCCCGCGGCCAGCGACGTGGCTCCGGCATCATTGCGGGCAAACGTCGCCGCCCACTCTCCCGTCCAGCCGATCCCCAGGAACAGTCCCGCGTCGCCGGGCTCCCCCGCGACGTTGAAAAACGGCAGCACCGTGTCGGAGGGGCGGCCGCCGTACGGCACGAACCTGTGCCGCTCCCCGGTCCGCAGGACGACCCGCGCGGGCCGGAAATCCTCCGGCCCGGGCAGATGCTCGGCCTTCACGTTCGTGCCCCGGTCGTAGTGCAGTTCGAGATTCCGCTCCGCATCGGCCGACGTCGGGAGCGCGGCATCGAGCGGCCGCACGTCTTCGAGGAGCGGGGCGGGGCGGGGCCCGCCGTTGCGAAACCAGAGCACCCATTCGACGGCGGGAAAATCCCGGTAGACGACGGCTTCCGCCCGCACGTCCAGGGCCGTGTCGGGATCGACCCACTTCAGGGACACCCGCCGCCCGGCGTCGGTGTCGACCGTCTTGGCCGAGCGTTTCCAGCGCGGCAGAAAGTCGCGGGAATCCTGTCCGTCGTACCGAAACGAAAAAGGCAGACTGTCCACCCGACTTTCGAGAAAGGGCGCGGTCCAGCGGTCGATCCCAGTCCAGCCCGGGGGAGATTCGGCCGCGCGCGACGTGACTCCGGTCGTCACGAGCAGGAGGGCGGCGCACCACCATCGGCAGGGTGCGATCCGCTGCATCGGGCGGGCTGCGTTCGTGGCGCAAGGCGACGGCCGCATTACAGCGACACCCGCAGGGTGTTGAGCACCCGCGAGTTTCGTTTCTCGAGATCCCAGTCGGGCGTGGCATCCACCAGCCGCAGCCCGGGCAGCCGCCGCACGAGCGTGCCGACGGCGATGAAGCCTTCCGTCCGCGCGAGGGCGGCCCCCACGCAGAAGTGGGCGCCGTGTCCGAATGCGATGTGGCGGTTTGGCTCGCGGCGGATGGAGAACACATCGGGATCCGGGAACTGCGCCGGATCGCGGTTGGCCGCGTTGAGCATCTGGATCACGATCTGCCCGCGCCGCAGCATCTGCCCACCCATCTCCGTGTCGTGCTTCATCAGCCGCGTCTGCCGCGACACGGGGCTCTCGTAGCGCAGCGACTCCTCGATCGTCGACTTCAGCAGGTCGGGGTTCTCCCGCAACAGGGCGAGCTGGTCGGGGTGGCTGAGCAGCGTGTAGATGGTGCTCGAGATGAGCGAGAGTGTCGTCTCGTGGCCGGCCGTGAACAGCGTGACGCAGGTGTTGATCAGCTCCGACTCCGACATCCTGCCGCCCTCGCCGAGGGCCCCCACGAACTTGCTCATCAGGTCGGCCCGCGGCTGGCGCCGCCGCTCCTCGATCATCTCCTGGAGGTAGGGGCGGATCTCCTGGAGGCCGGTCTGGGCCCGCAGCAGATCCTCCTCGCTCGGCTTGTTGACGCCCTGAAAGCCGAGGATCATGTCGGTCCAGCGCTTGAAGAGGTGCCGATCCGAGCGGGGCACGCCCAGGATCTCCGCGATCACGCCGATCGGCAGCGCGGCGGCGAATTCCGGCACCACATCCATCCCGCCCTGGCGCTCCGCCTCGTCGATCAGGTCGTCGACGATCTTCTGGATGGCCGGCCGCATCCGCTCGACCACGTTGGGTGTGAAATCCTTGTTGATCACGGCCCGCATCCGGGTGTGGTCCGGCGGATCGGAATGCAGCAGGCCCTTGGTGGCGTAGTGTTCCTCGAACAGCTTGAACTTGGCCCGCCGGTCGGGCGGTAGATATTCCACCGCCTTGCCCAGCCGATTTTCGTTGGAGAAGTTGGCCGTGTCCTTGAGCGACGTCATCACGTCTTCGTAGCGCGTCAGGAGCCAGCCGCCGATCGCGTCGCTCCAGTAGACGGGAGCCTGCTCCCGGAGGTGATGGAGGAGCGGATAGGGGTCGCGCAAAAAGCCGGGAGAAACGAGTTCCCGCTCCAGGTCGGCAAGCGATTCCGAGTTCATGGCTGCTCCGCTTCGAGGGATTCCGCCCCCAAGGGCGTCCCCGCCCGGCGGCGACCGTCACTGTACGGTATTTCCCGGATGGTCAACCTACACGCCGGCCTCCAGAATGTCGACAGTCGGCGTTTTTGGTCGATGGGGGGCGCCGCCGTGGCGAGCGCCGTCGGGGGGCTGGACGATGCGCGGGAAATCGCGATCATCTTCGGGGGACACGAAACGTGACCGATCGGGCGGCTGATCTTCGACCCACGACGACCCCCGGGAACGCACCCATGAAAATCATCCGCTTCCTTTCCGCCGGCCGCGAGCATTACGGCCGGCTGCAGGACGACGGCCGCGCCACGCTGCTCGAGGGCGATCTCTACGCCGGCCTCCACGACACGGGCGCAACGTCGACAATCGACAAGCTGCTCGCCCCGGTCGTGCCGCGCGACATCCTCTGCATCGGCCTCAACTACAAGCAGCACGCCGCCGAGAGCAACGCCGAGCCGCCGAAGTATCCCGTGTTGTTCCTCAAGAATTCGGGCACGCTCCAGAATCCCGGCGATCCGATCGTGCTCCCGCGGAAGCTGCGCAGCGACGAGGTCGATTACGAGTGCGAATTGGCCGTCGTGATCGGGAAGCGCTGCCACAACGTGAGCCGGGCGAACGCGCTGGCCCACGTGCTCGGCTACACCTGTGCCAACGACGTGTCGGCCCGGGATTGGCAGCGGAACGGCGGGGGCGGGCAGTGGTGCCGCGGCAAGACGTTTGCGACGTTCTGCCCCCTCGGCCCGGCGCTCGTGACCACCGACGAGATCCCCGATCCGAACCAGCTGGCGATCAAGACGATCCTCAACGGCCAGACGCTCCAGGACTGGAACACCAACGACATGATCTTCGACGTGCCGGCGATCGTGGAATTCCTCTCGGCGAGCATGATCCTCAATCCCGGCACCGTGATCCTCACCGGCACACCCCACGGGGTGGGCTTCGCCCGCAAGCCGCCGGTGTATCTCAAGGCGGGAGACAGCGTGACGATCGAGATCGAGAAAATCGGCCGGCTCACCAATCCCGTGGTCGAGGAAGCGAACGTGTAGCCCCGGCATCGGCGGCTCGGGTGAGTCGCCCGCCTTCCCTCCCGGAGTGTGCCCGTGTCTTCGTCTCACTCGCCAGGCGGTTCCGCTGCGGCCGGCGCGATCATGCCGGCCGACCTCGCGGCCTTCATCGAGGCCGCCGGCATGAAGGCCGGGCTGTCGGCGGATGCGGCAGCGATGCTCGCGGAGCCGCTCGTGCTCGCCGACATGATGGGTGTGCACACCCACGGCACGAAACTCCTGCCCGGCTATCTCCGCAAGTTGCTCGCGGACGGGTATCGCCCGCATGCGGTGCCGAGGGTCGTGCGCGAGGGGCCCGCCTGGGCGATCATCGACGGCGAGGCGGCGCTCGGGCAGGTGGGCTGCACGACGGCGATGCGGCTGGCGATCAAGAAGGCGAAGCAGACGGGTGTGGCGAGCGTCGCCCTCCGCAACACGGGCCACATCGGCGCCGCGGGATTTTATGCGTTGCTGGCCGCCCGCCAGGGCTGCCTCGGCATCGTCACCGGCAACGACATGCCGTCTGTGGCCGCTCCGGGATCCCGCGGGCCGGTGCTCGGCAGCAATCCGCTGGCCTGGTCGGCGGCCCGCCCCGGCGCCGATCCGCTGCTCTTCGACATCTCCACGGCCGCCGTGGCCGGGGGCAAAGTCTATGCCGCCCTGGCCCGGGGTGAGCCGATTGGCGCCGATTGGCTCATCGGGCAGGACGGCCTGCCGACCACCGACGGCACTCTCTATCCGCTGAAGGCGTCGCTCGCGCCCATGGCCGGGCACAAGGGCTACGGCTTCGCGATCCTGGCCGAGCTGCTCTCCGGCGTCTTGAGCGGCGGCAGCATCGTCTCGCACGTGGGCGACTGGATGCGGGATCCATCCGACAAGCCGTCGCGGCATGCGGCCGGATTCATGGTGCTCGACCTCGAGGCGATCTGCGAGCCCGAGGCCTACGCCGCCGCGATGAACCAGCTGGCGCGGGAGATTCACGAGGCACCGACGGCCGTCGGCGTCGAGCATGTGCTCCTCCCGGGCGAGCGGGAATGGGCGCGGCACCACGCCGCCAAGGTTCAGGGCATCGTGCTGCCCGCCGACGTCCGAGAAAAAGCGGCCGCGGCCGCCGCGCTCGTCGGGATGCAGTACCCGGCCTGAGAACGCGGCGAAGCGACGGATTGGGTCAGCGAGCGGCCCGGCTCACCGAGCCTGTGTGGAGCGGGAGCGGCGCCGGCCGGCCGCGCACGCGATCCCCACGGCCACGAGCACCCACGTCGCCGGCTCCGGCACGGCGGCGATGCCGCCGCCTGCGAGGCCGTCGCCAAACCCGAGCGCCGACAATCCGCCCGGCGCCGTGTTGTAGGGGCCCGCGTCGAAGAGGTTCGCCGACACCGACG